>NZ_MUFR01000026.1:0-55731 GCF_001996185.1 Salinivibrio costicola subsp. alcaliphilus | reverse complement strand
GGCAACAGTTTCTTGAGGATGGCGGCTTTTCTTTCTTCGGAATATCTCGGCATAGTGTCCTCCATTAGCCCTCCATAGCTGGATTTTAGGGCGATTCAAGATCTGGACAACTATCCTGACACCGGGGGGAGGTGCGCCACTTGAGATCGTGAAGCAATACCTAGATCAGCAAGAAGGGTTTGATTAAAGCCACCACTTCGTGGTGGTGCGCCTTTCACCACCACCTAAATTAACTCGCTTTGGCTCATTAGATTTAGATGGAGCACTAGGCGCTATTGGGTAGACGCTCTTGTTGCTATCCACTAGGCTGTGAGTACATCATATTGTCAGGAGGACGTATGCTATCTCCGTGCTTGATTGTCGACGATCATGAGATGATCCGAGACACGATTGGATTAATGGCACAGGCACTCGGTATTAAATCAGTGATCACCGCAGCAGACGGCGCCGAGGCGATATCTCGCGCCTATCATGACGAGCCGAGCCTTATCATTACCGATTTACAAATGGATCCTATCGATGGTTTAGAAATGTTGCGTCTCATGCGAAGTGGCCGCTATCATCTACGCCACGACACACCCATCATTATTCTGACCGCAAACGCTTCTAAAGCCGTGATCAGCGAGTGTATCCGCTTTGATGTTGACGCGTTCATGATAAAACCTGTTAAAAAGCAAGACCTTGAAAATCGTGTCAAGCAACTGTCCAAACATACCAAGGCGAAAAAACCCCCACAGTTCTATTTCGAGATGTACCAGTCTGACCCGGCCAAATCGACAGAGTTCGAGCACAATGGTGCGGTTGTGTTTACGGAAGAAGAACAACAGCAAATCGAATGCATCACCGAACCTGTAGAAGAGACGCCGATAGCGCCTGATACACTAGGAGATGTAAAGGCATCACCGCAACCCTCTAGTGAGCCCAAAGATCGCAAATTTATACGCTGGCAAGAGAAGTACACAGTCGGTCATCAAGAATTGGATAACAGCAATAAGCAATTGTTGGCTATTATCAACGATACCTACGAGGCCATTGCTTACCATCACGATGATGATGACAAAGCTGACTTCGATGCCTTAGCTCAACGTTTCCGTGACTACATCGCTTCGCACTTTCTGCTAGAAGAAGACATTCTTGAAGCACGCGCCTACCCCAAATACAAAGAGCATGCAGCCATCCATCAACGCCTAGCGCGACAGGCTCAATATGTACTGCTTCAGTGCCAGGCCGATCCCACGCTCTATCGCTCCGAGTTTTTTAAATTTCTACGCTATTGGTGGATTCATCACGTGGTTCACGAAGACACGAAATATCGCGACTTCCTGGTACAAGGTCTTTAATACTTGCGTCCCGACTCACAGCCTTGCTCAGCGCTGTGAGTCTGCCCTACATCCACAACTTACCATCCACTAGACAGCAAAAGCAGTCTGTTTAGCAAACCATCGTATCGATTGGGAACCTGCCCACACCTTTAGGCCAGTAAATGTTACGCCTCGAAACACTTACTTTAATAAAAAATTTAACAATATAAATATACATATAAATCATTAACTTAATTATTATTGACAGGCCGAACACAAAAATTCGGGGTTGATAAACCAAATCAATCGCCTATTATGTAAAGCGAATTCGTTAGAGCACAAAACAATTATGTGGCGATCAAAAACGACAGATACGGCAGTGCTGGATTCTGAAGTACTCGACCGTAAACAGACAAAATCTAACACGCAGTTCGTGTTTCGTAAGCCTGCCATCGGCGATGGTGGCAACATTTATCGACTAATCACGCAATGCCCGCCGCTGGACGTGAACTCCGCTTACTGTAATTTTTTACAGGCGACGCATTTTAAAGAAACGTGTGTTGTTGCAGAGCGAGAAGGCGATGTGCAGGGCTTCATCTCCGGTTATATCCGCCCTGAGCAGCCAGATACCTTTTTCGTCTGGCAAGTTGCGGTGTCGCCAAAAGCACGTGGTGAGGGGCTTGCCCTATCGATGATTGAGGCGCTACTGGCTCGCAAAGTCGCGCAAAACGTTCACTTCATCGAAACCACAATCACAGAAGACAACGCCGGTTCTTGGGCGCTGTTTAAAAAGGTAGACCGCCTCTATGGCTCTGGTGGTCAACGCTCGGTGTTCCTTGATGAACAAGAGCATTTCAACGGTGAGCACGACACCGAATACCTTTTCCGAATTCCACTCAAAAAATAACAGGATGAGTTATGGATATCTTTAAGTCGCAGGAATCAAATGTTCAATGTTATGCCAACAACTTTCCCGTTGTATTTGAGAGCGCAAAAGGCTGTTGGATGACTGACGTAGACGGTAAGCGCTACCTTGATTTTCTAGCCGGCGCTGGTTCACTGAACTATGGACACAATAATCCGACGCTGAAAAAAGCGCTGATCGAGTATATCGAGAAAGACGGCATTACACACGGCCTAGACATGTATACAGAGGCGAAAGCACGCTTTCTCGAAGTATTTAAAAATCACATCTTGGCCCCACGTGGTTTGGACTACAAGTTCCAATTCACAGGCCCTACTGGTACCAACGCTGTAGAAGCGGCAATGAAGCTAGCTCGCAAAGTGACTGGGCGTTCAAACATTGTTTCTTTTACTAATGGCTTCCACGGTTGTACTTATGGTGCACTCGCGGTGACAGGTAACCATCACCATCGTGGTGGCGGCGGTATTCCAGTCAATAATTCAGTCACGCGTATTCCGTATGACGGCTATGCAAACGTTGATGGTCTCACCTTGTTTGAGACGATGCTTAATGACGCTTCAAGCGGTTTAACCGGTGGTGATAAACCTGCCGCTGTATTACTTGAGGTCGTTCAAGGTGAAGGTGGCTTAAATGCCGCATCTAATGAATGGTTACAACGCTTACAAACTATCTGTAAAGCACACGATATCCTGGTGATTGTCGATGATATTCAAGCAGGTTGTGGGCGTACGGGGACTTTCTTTAGCTTTGAGCCTTCAGGCATCAACCCTGATATTGTGACCTTGTCCAAATCCATTGGTGGTTACGGCTTACCTATGGCAGTCGTTCTACTCAAACCTGAGCTAGATCAATGGGCACCGGGTGAGCATAACGGTACATTCCGTGGTAACAACCATGCCTTTGTGACCGCTGCCGAAGCCATCGAAACCTATTGGCTAGATGATCAGTTCCAAACCCATATTCAAGCGCGTGCGGATCAGCTCAACAAAGTCCTGCAAGATATGCTTGCTAAAAATAGCGACTTATTTGAGATCATCAAAGGACGAGGATTGATGCAGGGTATTGCCTGTAAGAACGGTGATATTGCCGACGACATAACCAGCTTGTGCTTTGATAATGGCATGATCATCGAAACAGCCGGCCCAGAAGACGAAGTGATTAAATTCTTCTCTCCGCTGACCGTCAGTGAAGCTGAAATGGAGAAAGGCTTACAAATTTTCGTTAAGTCCGTTGAGCAGTACAAGAAAGAGAAGCTCAAAAAAGCATCATAAAGACATAACGAATAGACAAATAATAAGGAACAATCATGATTGTCCGCACATTAGAAGAATGTCAAAACAGTGATCGCCGCGTGGTCGCAGAAAATTGGGAAAGCGTACGCATGTTGCTACGTGATGATAACATGGGATTTTCATTCCATATCACCACCATTTATGCGAACACAGACACGCATATCCATTATCAGAATCATCTAGAATCAGTCTATTGCATGTCTGGTGAGGGTGAGATTGAAACGACTGACGATGGCAAGGTTTATCCAATCAAGCCCGGCACGCTGTATATTCTAGATAAACATGACGAGCACCAGCTACGCGCAAATAAAGGTGTTGATATGGTCATGGCCTGTGTGTTCAACCCGCCTATCACAGGGAAAGAGACACACGATGAAAACGGTGTTTATCCATTAGTCGATTAACCGTCAAGGGGCAGCGGGATGCTGCCCCTGTAAACCCAATCGACCTTTTTGTTCATAAAGCCCACAAGGAGCTCACATGAATCATACCGTTGAAAAGATCGGCGGTACGTCGATGTCAGCCTATGACGCTGTCATGGATAACATCTTTTTGTACCCGTCAAACCCATATAACCGAATTTTTGTTGTTTCTGCTTACGCTGGCATCACGGATGCATTGCTGGAGTGTAAGCGTTCGGGTAAACCAGGCATTTATCGCTTACTCGCCGCGAACAACCCAAAATGGCGCGATGCGATGGATGAGCTAGAACAGCGTATGCTATTGATTAATAGCAACATGTTCCCTGACCCTGTTTTTCGTGAGCGTGCCGATAATTTTATTCGCCAGCGAATGGAAAAAGCGCATAGCTGTATCGAAGGCATACTCGAAACCTGTAACTATGGGCAGTTTTCTCTGGAAAGCTATTTGCCGCAAGTCCGTGAGTTCCTGTCGTCAATTGGTGAAGCACATAGTGCACACAACTCGACGCTGCTCCTCGAAAGTGTTGGCATCAACTCACGATTTGTCGACCTGTCTGGCTGGGACAATCCGGATGAAGGCAAAGGTGATCTCAATACAGTCATCGCCAATGCGATGGACGACATTGATTTCAGCAATGAGCTGCCCATCGTTACCGGCTACGTCTACTGTGATGAAGGTCTGATGAAGACCTACGACCGCGGCTACAGTGAAATGACCTTTAGCCGAATTGCAGTGCTGACTAAGGCAAGCAGCGCCGTGATTCATAAAGAATACCATTTGAGCAGTGCAGACCCCCGCATTGTCGGCCCTGAACGTGTACAGCCAATGGGCCTCAGCAACTACGATGTGGCTGACCAACTGGCAAACCTTGGTATGGAAGCGATTCATCCTAACGCGGCCTCTGGCATGCGCGCTGTAGGTATTGAACTGGTCGTTAAAAATACCTTTGAACCTGAGCATGCTGGTACGGTGATCTCTCACAAATACCGTCCAAAGGACAATGAGATCGAAATCATTGCTGGCCGTGACAAAGTGCTTGCGCTACACATTTTTGACCAATCAATGGTCGGACATTGCGATCAAGTCAGTTACGACGTGATGGAAATCATTCGTGAAGAGAACGTTCAGCTAATCAGTAAAGAGATGAACGCTAACTCCATTACTTACTACTTAGATGGTAAGACCGCGAGCCAAGATAAGGTCATTAATCGGGTTGAAAAGCTATATCCAAAAGCGAAGATTACCGGTGAAATGGTCGCACTGATTTCTGTTATCGGCAGCCGTATCGATTCAAACCAAACAATGAGTAAAGGGATGCTTGCGCTACTTGATGCGGAGATCAACCCTAAAGCGGCTCACTCTTCAATGCGCGATGTGGATGTGCAATACGTTGTCCTTGATAAGTATTACCATGCCGCTATCTGTGCATTACACGCTTGCTTTATTGAAAAGCCCGCACCAAAACCGACAGTGCGTGCTGCATAACCTAGCAGCAACACATTGTGAGTTTGAAAATGCCTCCAACCTGGGGGCATTTTTATGCGCATTTTTCGCGTAGTTGACCAAGCTTACCCTTATAAACCACCAGCCTAATGTTTAATCATTATTGATAATGCCTAGATAGAAGGTAAAATGCCGCACTTTATTTGGTTAAGTGTTCTTCGTTTATGATCGACCCTAATTTGCTTCCTGTTTACTTAACAGCCGTTGCCGCGCTGCTATTCGTCCCCGGGCCAGATATGTTATTGATTATTAGCGCGAGTCTTAGCTATGGTCGACGGGTCGGTGTTGCCGCGAGTTTAGGCAACGCTACCTCTGGACTGATTCTTACCGTATTAGCGGCCACTGGCGTTTCAGCCGTGATTGCAATGTCCCCGATTGCGTTAACGGTTCTCCAGTATGTTGGTGCAGCGTATCTACTCAAAATGAGTATTGATACGTGGAGAGCATCACCTGCTGAAAGCGAAGCGGTACAGTATCAACAAAAAATGGGGCGCTATCTCTATAAGCGTGCCGTGATGACGAACCTGCTCAACCCTAAAGCGTTACTCTTTTTTGTTTTATTCTTGCCGCAGTTTATCTCACAGCAGATACAAGCATCATCGAGCACTCAGCTATTAACGCTCGGCCTTCTACTTAATGCACTCGGCCTTGCGTTTAATATCATACTGGTCGCGATCGTAGGTAAACTTGGTAAGCAGATGCTGACCAACACCCACATTCAAAGCTATCAACACAAAATTATGGCCATCGTCTTTGCATTATTGGCTATTTGGCTTTTTACTCAGCAGTTATCTGTATAGCGAGCTCCGCAGCGAAGCGGTAAGCCTGCAAAGATGAAAATCCAGCAATCAACAAACGTGAACTTAGACATCAAACTTTGTCATAATGGTCGCTCAGCTATCAATAGGAGAACGTGTAATGGATGAAAACACCGCCACGCTACTTAACTTGCGTGTTATAGAAGTTAGCGATTATCAACCCTTAGCAGAGTTGATGGACCTCGTCTTTCCAGATGTCGGCGGTGCTTGGCCAAAAAGCACGATCATGCAACTGGTAACGGCCTTCCCTGATGGCCAGATATGCATTGAAGATAACGGTAAAATCGTCGCCGCTGCCCTCACACTCAAAGTCTCTTACAACCGTTTTTCTCTCCCTCATACTTATAGCGATATCATTACTGACGACGGCGTAGTGTTTCATGATGCCAAAGGTGATGCGCTTTACGGGTTAGATGTGTTCGTGCATCCGGACTACCGCGGGCACCGCTTGGGACGTCGTCTCTATGAGGCGCGCAAAGATCTTTGCCAAGCATTAAATCTAAAGGCAATTCTAGCGGGTGGGCGCATTCCTGGTTATCACAAACATACCGATGTGTCAGTGACTGACTACATTAACAAGGTAAGACGTAAAGAGATTCACGATCCTATCCTCTCGTTTCAGCTGTCTAATGACTTTGACGTCAAACGGCTAATGAATCGTTATTTGCCCGAAGATGATAAATCCGCAGGTTACGCAACATTATTGGAGTGGGATAACTTCTTTTATGAGGAAGACGCATCATCGGTGCACGATATTGATAAAACCATTGTGCGCCTCGGGGTTGTGCAATGGCAGATGCGCCACGTGTTATCCGTTGACGATCTGCTCAACCAAGCCGAGTTTTTTGTTTCTTCTTTAGCCAATTATCAATCGGACTTTGCCCTATTCCCGGAGTTTTTCTGTGCACCGTTAATGGGGCTTGCACCAGATAAACGCTCGGTGGAGGCGATACGTTTTCTTAGTGAGTTTACCCAAGCCATTAAACAACGCTTTTCTCAGCTTGCGGTGACTTACAACATCAATATTATCGCAGGGAGTATGCCCGTCCTCGAAGATGGCAAGCTCTACAATGTGTCTTACCTGATGCATCGAGACGGCAGCATTGACGAACAGTACAAAATCCATATCACGCCACATGAGCAACGAGACTGGGTGATCGATGGCGGTGATACAGTAAAAGTTATCGAAACCGACGCAGGCCGCGTTGGCATTCTTACTTGTTATGATGCGGAATTCCCAGAGTTAGGGCGGATCCTTGCCGAGCAAGGGGTACAGATTTTATTTGTTCCTTTCTGGACAGATACCAAAAATGGTTATCTTCGAGTCCGTTTGTGCGCTCAAGCTCGCGCAATTGAAAACGAATGTTATGTTGCTATTGGTGGTAGTGTCGGCAACTTGCCCCGTGTCGATAACGTTGATATTCAATATGCCCAGTCGGCGGTCTTTTCACCGTCTGATGTGTATTTCCCTCACGATGCGACACTCGCAGAGGCGAACGCAAACACGGAGATGATGATCTTCGCGGATGTTGACCTTGATAAGCTCAAAATGCTGCATGAACGAGGCTCAGTCACCAACTTGAAGCACCGCAGACCTAAGCTCTATGCCAGTCATTTAAGCCAAGAATAAGCCAAAGCCCGGTGACTCAGGCAAGGGCCATTTAGACATCAAGAGAGTGTGATTCGTGTCTATCGCACTGACTTTGTCAAAGGTCAGTGCATTTACTGGTGCAAAGGAACACTCTCTTGATAGAATTACCCCGTATCTGCGAAAGCGTTATTAAGAGAGATTCCCAATGGGACGAAGTTTTGAAGTTCGTAAAGCGTCAATGGCCAAAACCCAAGGCGCAAAAATTAAGGTTTACTCAAAATACGGTAAAGAGATTTACGTATGTGCTAAAAATGGTGGCTCAGATCCAGAGAGTAATCTATCACTGCGCCGCTTGATGGAAAAAGCCAAAAAGGATCAAGTGCCTGGGCATGTCATTGACAAGGCACTTGATAAAGCTAATGGCTCTGGTGGTGAGAACTATGAAGTAGCTCGATACGAAGGATTCGGCCCTGGTAGCTGTGCGGTGATTGTTGATTGTTTAACCGACAACAACAGCCGTACCTACATGGATGTTCGCCAATGCTTTGTCAAAAATGATGCCAAAATTGGTACACCGGGCGCGGTGTCTCATATGTTTGAACATCAAGCGGTGTTTCAATTTCAAGGTACAGATGAAGAAGGCACGCTGGAAACCCTGGTCATGGCTGATGTGGATGTCTCCGACATCGAAGCAGACGAAGGGGTGATTACGGTTTTCGCGCCTCATACAGAGTTTTTCAAAGTGAAAAATGCGCTGAGCGACTTTCTTGGCGACACGCCGATTGATCTTGAGGAGATCACCTTTGTCCCTCAAATCGATACTGAGGTCAGTGGCGATGATGTTGAACGTTTTGAAAAGTTCCTCGACATGCTTAATGATTGCGACGACGTACAAAACGTCTATCACAACGCTGAGCTAGTATAGTTCCGTGCTTGACACACTAGAGCGCCTCACCTCAGAGATGGCGCTCTATTTTTCATCAAGTTGGGTTAATAACATTTGTGAGAACAACGCCCAACTCTGACGAAACCGATCCTCGCCTTGCGATAAATAGCTTTGTAAGCCCGCCCCGAGAAAGAAAGCGTCCACTACCCGAATTGCCGTATCTATCTGATACTGCGGAATCTTCCCTTGATAAAAGTACTCAATTGCTCGGGTATATTCAGTTAAGCCGTGCTGAGAAAAACGTTGTATTGCCGCACGAAATTGCCCATCAAATAATGCTTGAGTCGTGAAGCTATACATCGCCTTCATCGCATAAGGCTCGCATTGCATGGTCAGGTATAAGGTATCGCCTGTCACCGCTAAATAACTGTCAAAGTCCTCGAAATTAGCCGGTTCAGCCACGGCTAAAAACATCGAAATGAGCTCATCCACAGCCGCATATTTTACTGCATCAAGATTATCAAAGTGATGATAGAGCGCGCCTTTGCTGATCCCCGCTTTTTTACCCAACTTTGTTGCTGTGAGTGCCGCAAGCCCTTCATTACCAACGATTTCCAATGTGGTTGAAAGAATATGTTGCCGCATCGCCCGCGACGCAATTTCATGCTTATTCATCGTTATTTGATCAAATTTGAAAGTCCAAGTGAAAAAATAAAACATACCGAATGTTCATTCAAATATTTACGCGCAAAATGTGACCGATAACCGAATGATTTATCGACAGCTATGCGTGCCAAAAAAAGGATAAGTGAAAGTCGATGTTGTAAAATAACAGCCGAGTACGCAAAGACAGGTGCGGTCTCTGTGTCTACAATAACAAGAGGAAAATCAACGAAAGTCGGATAGGAACGATGAAAAGATTATGGGCTTTATTACTGATTATGAGTGTCTCGGTATCCGTGAATGCCAAAACGACTTATGTGGTAGGCGTACAGAGCTTTTCTCAGTATTATCCCTTTTCAGCGTATTCTAATCGCAGTTATTCAGGGTTTAATCGCGAGTTACTCGATATGTTCGCCAACACGCATCACTATCGCTTTGTGTACAAAGCTTTACCACTCACAAGCCTTCCTTCCCGTTTTGTCGATGGTGTCGTTGATCTTAAATATCCAGATAGTCCCGATTGGGATCGCGACATCAAAAAAGGCGTCAATGTCATTTATAGTGAGCCTGTGGTTGATTATATCGACGGCGTCATGGTTATCGACCAAAACTATGGCCAACCTATTGACCAATTACAGCGACTAGGAACCGTCGTAGGCTTTACCCCTGAACTTTATCAATCACGTATCCGTTCGGGCCAAACACGCTTAAATGAGAGCTACAAATATGATTCTTTGATGATGAAGCTTGTCAGCGGTCGTATTGATGGCGGCTATGCCAATATCGCTGTTGCACAGTTTTATCTTGATCAAATGGGCTTTAAAAAAGGATCGGTACGCTTTGATGATACCTTGCCCCATGAAAAAGGGACTCGACGGCTTTCCACCATCCATCATCCCAAGCTCATCGACGAATTCAATCAGTTTCTATCCGATAAGCAAGAGGCGATATCTGCACTAAAAGCGCGCTATGGCATAGAGTAAGGGAGGATTATCAGAGCAACGCTGTCAACGCCTTCCTTTGAGGGAGCGAATCAGTTAATGCTTTAATTCAGTATACGATATTGTATACTCGAGCCGCCCGTTCGGGCAGGATAAGTGTGTTGTGTCAATATAGTGAAGAGTACTCTTGAATAATCAGCTTATCAGTTTGGATTTATTTTACGCGATAGAGCATCTAATGCCCGGTAAGCGCACGGCGGCATTGTTTCGTCGCTCGATCAAACATCTCCCTGTCACGACCTTGTCTCTCCCTCACTATGATTCTGCAGCCGGACTTCAGCTCGCGCTCTTTCGCCACTGTCGAAACTATGTCGCGTTTACGCAAGGCAAACCCATCTCACCCGATTTTGACTTTTCTGGTACCGCTGAACAGATCCTAGCGGCAGAGTCGGTAATGAAGGCATTTATTCGCGGCGCCTATTGGTGGGTTGAGTATCATATGGGGCTATATCGTGAAGACTGGAGTCAAGAGCAGACGCAACGTTGGTTAAGAGATTTACGGCTGTTGGTACAAGTTATTATTGGGATTGGTAATTGCACGAATGCTGCCTTTTTAATCACCCACCGTGGCCCGATTCAAGCGCTCACTTATGATACGCATTTAGAACCCTTCCTAAACAATTATTAGCGCGGTGATTGAGCGCGCTATTCATTGACCGTTTCGCTGTTTCGTCATGTTTTTTCGATAGCCTGAGTTCAATACTCATAAAATAGGCTCTTGTATGAAGCGATTGAAACGCTATCAATATGAGCGATACGCCATACTCTGTCGTGCCTCTTACCCTACCTATTTTGATCACACCCAGTATGGATTCAGTCCCCATGGCCGGCGTGATATTTATGACCGATGGAGACGATGTATTATCCGGGTGCTGTGGCGGGAAAACGATGATGCGGTCGTGGTCTTTCGTGGTTCGCAAACCGCCTGGGATTGGTTGGTCAACTGTGCGTGCACGCCTAAAACGATCACTATCGATGGTAAGAAGTGTCACGTCCATTGGGGGTTTCACTATCTTCTCACACAAAAAAGTTTGTCATGGCAACCTCACAAACGCCAATACCGACACATGACAGACAGCCAATTTGCCGATATTGCCCAAGCGGCCGATCACACCGTGCTTGAAGGAGAGACAGTACTCACTAAATTAATCTCTGCGTTAACCCCTTTTTTACACGCAGGTAAACATATTTCTTTTATCGGCCATTCTTCAGGGGGCGCCATGGCGATTGTCGCTGCAGCAAAGCTAAATCATCAATTTGGCGGGGCGATCAAGCGCATCGTGACGTTTGGACAGCCGGCTGCCGGAATGTGGCGTTTTAAGCAATTATACCCTTTCTCAACACGTACCTATCGTATCTGTTGTGATGTCGATATGGTCACATTCTTACCTGCCATTCCCTTCGTGTACTGGCATGTAGGACGATTACTTTGGTTACACGAGAATAAAATTTATACCAATACACCC
This sequence comes from Salinivibrio costicola subsp. alcaliphilus, assembly GCF_001996185.1. Taxonomy (NCBI): domain Bacteria; kingdom Pseudomonadati; phylum Pseudomonadota; class Gammaproteobacteria; order Vibrionales; family Vibrionaceae; genus Salinivibrio; species Salinivibrio costicola. Next base: position 43,862 of record NZ_MUFR01000026.1, on the reverse strand, counting down.
TCTTTATTCCGAATCTTGCGCGTCCTCTATAGTTGGTTAACGCGCCCGATTGCCTACCATTACATGGATAAATATATCCGGCGCAAGGATTACTTTGACCAGCACTAGCCCTCACATCAGTCAGGCGGTGAAGTGTAAACTATGTTGAAGCGTGATCCTGTGCGCACGGATCCCGGCTGACTCGAGAAGTTAACCAATGATTCATGAGGTTTTAACAGTGGCTCACCATGCTCGCAGACGCGCCCACAATTTATGATGGGTCAGTATAACTATTTAATCACGATCAGAAAGGAACCATGCCGTGAGCAAGCATATTGATCAACGTCCATTAGATACAGAGCCTGACTTCAACCGCTTTATTGATGCAGCATTAAGTCGTCGCCGTTTTTTACAAGGCACCGGAGCGGCCAGTGCTGTCGCTTTTTTTGCTGCCAATCCAGTTGCGAAAGCAGTAGCAGATACAATGAGCCAAAGTGAACTGCTCGGCTTTGAGGCGATCCCAACATCAACAACTGATACAGTGAACGTACCTTCAGGATATAAAGCTGACGTACTGGTCTCTTGGGGCGATCCTCTTTTCGCTAACGCACCTGCTTTTTCCCAACAAAATGGCGCCGATGCCCAAGCACTCCAATTTGGTGATAATAATGATGGCATGACGTTTTTTCCTCTAGCCAGTGATCGTGCTTTATTAGCGGTAAATAATGAATACATCAATGATGAATATTTATTTGAGCACGGCGGTAAAAATATTTCGGCCGATGATGCACGTAAGTCACAAGCGGCGCATGGCGTCTCTTTGGTTGAGTTGAAAAAAATGGATGGCCGCTGGCACGTCAACCAAGAGGGCCGCTTGAATCGTCGTATTACGGCCTACACTGAAATGGCCATGACGGGCCCCGCAGCCGGGCATTCGTTACTCAAAACCGCCGCCGATCCTTCAGGAAAAAAGATCCTGGGCACCTTTAACAATTGCGCTAATGGCGAAACACCCTGGGGCACGTACCTGACTTGCGAAGAGAACTTTAACGGCTATTTTGCCAGCGCAAAAAACGTTACCTTGGGCAAAACGTATCAGCGCTACGGTATCAGCGATTCTGATTGGGGCTATGATTGGTACAAACATGACGAACGCTTCGATGTGGCTAAACATCCCAACGAGCCACATCGCTTTGGTTGGGTGGTTGAAATTGATCCTATGGATCCGAACTCAACGCCGAAAAAGCGCAGTGCACTAGGGCGCTTTAAACACGAGAATGCCGCACTCACTGTTAATGACGATGGTCATGTTGTGGTTTACATGGGTGACGACGAGCGTGGCGAACACCTTTATAAATTTGTCTCTGAGGGAAAATACGATCCGAGTAAAGGTAGCGCTAATCGTGATTTGCTCGAAAATGGCACCTTGTATGTCGCCAAATTTACTGGCAGCGACGACGAGCTAAACGGCCAAGGTGAATGGTTAGCGCTGACCTTTGGCAAAAACGGTCTCACGCCAGAAAACGGCTTTCCTGATGAGGCCAGCGTGCTCATTTTTGCCCGAGAAGCAGCAACACAAGTGGGGGCCACTACCATGGACCGCCCAGAATGGGTGGCCGTGCATGCCGACAAAAAACACGTTTTCTGCACGTTAACCAATAATAAGTACCGCGGCGTCAAAGACAATCACCCCCTCAATGCCGCTAACCCCCGCACGGAAAATCCTTATGGCCATATTATTCGTTGGGCTCCTACTCAAGGCGATCATACCCGTGACACCTTTGAGTGGGATATTTTTGTGATGGCAGGCCATCCTGAAAAGCAATCTGGCCTAATGGCAGGCACAGACAACATCAACAAAGACAATATGTTTAACAGCCCGGACGGCATCGGCTTTGATCGCGCCGGACGTCTTTGGATCCAAACCGACGGCAATTATTCCAACGAAGGCGATTTTGCCGGCATGGGCAATAACCAAATGTTATGCGCGGATACTCAAACAGGCGAAATTCGTCGCTTCCTCACTGGGCCTACCTCATGTGAGATCACTGGGCTGACGTTTACCCCTGATTCACGCACTATGTTTGTCGGCGTCCAACACCCTGGTGCTCACTTTCCTGCTGGTGGCAACGCTATACCGCGCTCTTCGGTCATCATGATCACCAAAGAAGACGGCGGAGTCATTGGTAGTTAAGCCGTTTAACTCACGAATTGCCGCCAAGGCCCTTGTGTTTATGAGGGCTTTTTTATATGTCGTGCAAATCACCACACCCGGCGTTCAAACACGTGCGGCCCATAAGCTTATATCTTGGTGCCGAGCAGCTGAATGAACACTATTTGCAAAGTATGCGTTTTATTTTTGTTAACTTAGGGGCAGAATAGCGCCATCACTCGGGTAGGCGTTAACGGAAACCATGGAGATAGATTTGTTGTCTGAGTTAAGCAATATTGTCCAACTACTGTTAGAAAACAAGTTATTAACCACCATCGGAGTGGTTGTCGTAGTCAGTCTCGTTCGCCGACTGATCCTACGCCACATTCGTGGTGACAGTAATTTTCTTAGCGAAGATCAGCGTAAATGGATGTCTCGCACGAAAAACGGGGCGTTTACTACCCTGTTACTTTTTCTATTCCTGTTTTGGAACACCGAAATCAATGAATTTGCGTTATCATTGACTGCCATCGCCGTTGCTGTTGTCGTCGCCTCAAAAGAGATCATTTTATGTTTCACCGGTTCAATTCAACGCGCGAGCTCTCGCTCGTTTCGTATTGGCGATTGGATTGAAGTCGGTAACACACGCGGTGAGGTGATCGAACACAATTTAATGGCGACGAAAATTCAAGAAATTGATACCCATAATGGCCATTATTGCTACACCGGAAAAACCGCGACCCTCCCAAATAGCTTGTTCTTTGCCACCACGGTGAAAAATCTTAACTTTATGAAGCGGTATGTGTATCACCATTTTCATCTGGTGATCCGCGGCGATATTAATTTATATCCGCATATTCCCGCGTTATTGGCACGTATTGACGATCATAGTGAAGATTTTATGGATATCGCTCGGCGATACAATCATGTGATAGAGCGTCATGCGGGCGTCGATTTACCCGGCCCTGAGCCACATTTATATTTATCGCACACCGAAACAGGCGAACAGCTTGTTCACGTTCGACTCTTTTGCCCAACAGAGCGCGCAGCGGAACTGGAGCAGCTGATCCGTGAAGATATTATGACATTGTATTGCGAGAAGCTGCTTCCCATCGCAGACGGTAAACAACTGGAAGCGGAAGAGCCACAGACAACAGATACCTCTGTGCCGTTGGCCAACGCGTAACAACTAGAAGCGCTCATTCCCCTCATGAGCGCTTTTTTGATCGAAAGCACTTTTTTCGAAAGATTTTGGGGTCGAAAAAAGCAAATTATCGTCGAAAAAAATTATAGCAGAAACAGTGTCCCTAAACCCAAAAAGGCGACAAAGCCGACAATGTCCGTCACTGTGGTTAAGATCACTGAGCCGGAGAGTGCTGGGTCAATTTTCAGTTTATTTAATAGCACTGGAATAAATATTCCTGCCAAGGCGGCACTGATAATATTAGCGACTATTGCACTCCCAATCACCGCACCTAAGCCCCAACTATCAAACCAATATCCTGCAATAACACCAATCACCACAGCCCATAAAATCCCATTAAATAAGCCGACTTTAAACTCTTTCGTAAGCAGGGGTTTTAAGTTGGCCTTAGAAATTTGTCCAAGTGCTAAACCACGTACGATCAAGGTGAGCGTTTGGCTGCCGGCAATTCCTCCCATGGATGCAACAACTGGCATTAATACCGCCAGCGCCACCACTTGTTGTAGCGTAGCTTCAAACAAACCGATAAACCAGGAGGCGAGAAAGGCCGTCATTAAGTTGATACCCAGCCATAGTGCGCGATTTCGAGCACTTTTCATCACCGGCGAGAATAAGTCCTCGTCTTCATCTAGACCCGCAGAGGCCATAATTTGCGCTTCGGCGCGCTCGGCTTGCATCTCATAGGCGGTGCCCAAATCGAAACGACCAATCAAGAGCCCTCCCTCGTCGAGTACGGGTAAGGCAATCTCTTCACTGTTTGCCACTTTGTCAGCACTGGCGTAGATGTCGTCGCGCGCATTCAAGCTAGGAAATTGGTCTCGAACCAGCTCGCTAATTTTTAATCGTCCATCCGCGCCAAATAACTGGTGGATTGGCACCGCACCCACCCAAAAACCTCGACTATCGACCACAAATACGTGATCACAATACTTTGGCATGACACGCCGCAACCATCGTAATACCACGTTAATTTTCGTTTTTGCAGGGACGACCAAAGGCTGATGATCACACCAATGCCCAACCTGATTATCTGCATACTGCTGGGCGGAGGCATAACGTTGCTTTTGCTCTGAATCCATCCGACCTAGCGCTTCTTCCAGTAATGGCTCGGTCAGCACATCTTGCAGCTCAAGTAAGGTATCAGCATCCAAGTTGGCGAATAGTGCATGCAACTGATCATCATCCACCGCACGGATAATCGCTTCACTGGCATCATCTCGCATTTCAGCCAGCACAGGCAGCTGCAATGACGACGACAGTTGTTCCCAGAATCCCACACGATCGGTCAACGGTAAGGCTTCTAACAATAACGCAAGGCTATCTAAACTATGTGCTTGCTCAATATCTTGCACGACATCAAGCGAACCTTGATCGACTTTTGACAGCAGATCATCAATCACTTCTTGTCTCTCACTGGTTTGCATGGTATTTCCTTTATAACGAAACCATGGGCGGAAAACGCATTGGCTAGGCCCGATGAGGATCATCCGTCACCCCCAAAATGCCATGACATCGCCGCAATTGGTATGCGATGGTTATCACATATCATCGCTGATTTTTCTGATTCTTACCACGCATAATCATTATCGCTTCTATGGTGAGACAAGGGCTAAATAACAACGAGTAATGATGACAATGCCTGTAAAATCGAACGATAAAGTCTGTGTCGGTTGGCGCGAATGGGTGAGCCTTCCTGAGCTCGATATAGCCCGCATCAAAGCGAAAATCGATACGGGTGCACGCACCTCCTGTTTACACACGTTTAAAATTGAAGAGTTCGAGAAAAGCGGCCAGGCGTGGGTAAGATTCTGGGTCCATCCGAACCAAGGCGATGACGAAACCGCTATTCAAGCCGAAGCACCGGTTCTCGCACGACGCCTCGTACGTGATTCCGGAGGACACGAGCAACTACGATATGTGATACAAACAACGATAAAAGCGGGAACCTTGTGTTATCCCATCGAAATGACACTCACCGCACGCGATAACATGCGATTTCGTATGTTACTGGGACGCACCGCAATGGCAGGTAAGATCATTGTCGATCCCATGTCTTCATTCCTCCTCGGTAAATAAGGAGCCCCAAGCGCAATGAAAATCGGTATTCTTTCGCGTAACAAAAATCTTTACTCTACGCGCCGCCTCATCGAAGCCTGCGAACAACGTGGCCATGATTACAAGATCATCGACGCATTACGCTGCTATATGAGTATCAACTCAACCCAACCGTCTATTCATTTAGCAGGGGAAGATCTCGGTGGGTTCGATGCGATTATTCCACGTATTGGCGCGTCCGTTACCTACTATGGCTGTGCTGTTTTACGCCAGTTTGAAATGATGGGCGTCTTTCCGATGAACGAGTCTGTCGCCATCACACGTTCGCGGGATAAGCTGCGTTCTATGCAGCTGCTATCACGCAAAGGCATCGGTATGCCGCACACTGGTTTTGCCAGTAAACCGGGTGATATTGCCGATTTGCTGACGATGGTCGGAGGCACGCCAGTGGTGGTGAAACTGCTTGAGGGAACCCAAGGTATTGGCGTTGTGCTCGCCGAGACCAAAAAAGCCGCAGAAAGTGTGATCGAAGCATTTATGGGCCTTAAAGCCGATATCTTAGTGCAAGAATATATTCGAGAATCAAGCGGTGCTGATATTCGCTGCTTTGTTATCGGCGATAAGGTGATTGCGTCGATGAAACGCCAAGCACAACCTGGCGAGTTTCGATCGAATCTTCATCGTGGCGGGACCGCGACCCTCGTTCGGATCACACCTACAGAGCGCAGAACCGCAGTGGCGGCAGCCAAAGCCATGGGACTGAATGTCGCGGGCGTCGATCTGTTACGTTCAGAACGTGGCCCGTTGGTCATGGAAGTCAATTCATCACCAGGTTTAGAAGGCATCGAGCGCGCAACAGGAAAAGATGTTGCCGGACTAGTGATTGATTATATAGAAAAAAATGCCAAACCTCAGAGGACACGCACACGTGGGAAGGGCTAAACAAAGCGACGCCATCGAGATCGGTGGACAACATATTCAAGCCGGTCAGCGAGCGAGTCTCGAACTTGAAATTGCTCGTTTGTACACACATTCACCGCTTAACGTCAGTGTTGAAGTACTGCATGGTAAGTTAAATGGCCCTGTGCTGCTTGTTTGTGCCGCCATCCACGGAGATGAGCTCAACGGTATTGAAGTGGTTCGTCAAGTCATGGCCAAAATCGATCCGAAAAAGTTACATGGCACCTTAATCGCGATTCCTGTTGTGAATGTGTTTGGGTTTATTCACAAATCACGGTATCTCCCTGACCGCCGAGATTTAAATCGCTCATTCCCCGGATCAGAGCGAGGATCAATAGCGGGAAGAATGGCGTATCAGCTCTTTGAGCAAGTGATTCGCCAATGTAGCCATGTTATCGATTTACATACCGCGGCCATTCATCGCACCAACCTGCCTCAGATTAGAGCCAATCTGGAGAATCAAGAGGCGGCGGCGATGGCAACCGCATTTGGCGCGCCTGTGGTGGTCGATGCCGCATTGCGTGAAGGATCGCTACGCGCCGAAGCTGAGCGTATTGATATTCCCGTGATCACCTATGAAGCCGGTGAGGCGCTTCGTTTTGAGCCTTATGCGATTAATGCCGGTGTACGAGGGGTGATTCGTGTGATGCGCTATCTGGGCATGTTACGCCAAACACGTCGAAAAACGCCTTATCAGCCCGTCACAGCCCGATCAACAAAATGGGTGCGTGCAGAAGCCGATGGTTTATTGAGAAGTCACGTGGCGCTTGGACAAAGTGTCAACCGCGATCAAGTCATTGGCATTATCAGTGATCCCGCAGGCACAACAGAAACCGAAATCAAAGCCCAGCAAAGTGGTATCGTCATTGGTCAGCATACCCTCCCTGTAGTGAATGAAGGGGATGCGATTTTCCATATTGCGTTCTTCTCACAGCCCGATGACTTGATTGAGCAACATATGGAAGATTATCGCGATCAAGTGAAAGATGATCTCGATGATGAAATAAAATGGGGGATTGGCACCCTATCAAGTTGATCCCAGCAGTAAAAAGCAACCGTACTACTTGCATCGATCACCAGGATTCATAACACTAGACGCCTGTAGCACGGACTCCTGTCCGGTCAACAAGAGGAATAACATCATGCTGACATGGCAAGACATCGTCGCTCGAAGTGAAAACGGCAATCTCACACCGCCGTCGCGAGTAGAAAAAACCGAACAAGAGTGGCAAGCACAACTCAGTGATGACGCTTTCCGAGTGACACGCCAAAAGGGCACAGAACGCGCGTTTAGCTCGGGCATGTGTACTCTATTTGAGCCAGGCCTCTACGGCTGCGTGTGCTGCGGCACCTTGCTGTTTGATGCCGGCGAAAAGTTCGATTCAGGCACAGGTTGGCCGTCGTTTACCCAGCCAGCGCAAGACAATGCCATTGCCTATCACAAAGATACAACCCATGGCATGACGCGTATTGAAACCACCTGTGCCAGCTGTGATGCTCACCTGGGTCACGTCTTCCCTGATGGTCCCGAGCCATCCGGCTTACGTTTTTGTATGAATGCCATTGCACTTAAAAAAATGGATTAATGCTTTAAAGGGCGAGTCTGCCTCGCCCCGTATTTTACTCAGCGATACCGCCTTGTGTCAGTTTGGTTGGATCAAGCAACTCAGCCAGCTTTTCTCGGCCTAGGTCAGTTTCTTCTTCGGCAACATCCAAAATAGGGCGGCCTTGTTGATACGCTTTTTTCGCGATGTCAGCCGCTTTCAAGTATCCAACTACAGGATTAAGCGCCGTCACTAAAATCGGATTGCGAGACAGTGCAGCTTGCAAATTGTCCTCTCTGACCTTAAAACTACGAATGGCTTTATCTGCCAGCAGTCGGCTAGAGCCTGCGAGTAAATGAATACTTTGCAGTAAGTTTGAGGCAATCACAGGTAACATCACATTCAATTCAAAATTACCCGACTGACCGGCTACAGTGACAGTGGTGTCGTTGCCCATGACTTGTGCCGCGACCATAGCAGCGGATTCTGGAATAACAGGATTCACTTTCCCCGGCATAATAGACGATCCCGGCTGTAACCCCTCTAGCTCAATTTCTCCTAACCCGGCAAGTGGGCCCGAGTTCATCCAACGTAAATCGTTACTCAGTTTCATGGTTGCCACTGCGGTGGTCTTTAACTGACCATGCAGTGCCACCAGCGCATCCTGACTACCAATGGCGAAAAAGGGATTCTCGCTCGCCGTGAATGAGGAGTGGCTACACGCACAGATTGCTTTGGCAAAACGCTCGGCAAATAATGGATGAGCATTGACTCCCGTCCCTACTGCCGTGCCACCCTGTGCCAGTGCGCGCACCGATGATAGGCTTTGGGTAATTTGTACCATCGCATGTTCTATTTGCTGCGACCAAGCCTCCAGCTCCTGTCCAAGCGTCACAGGCATCGCATCCATTAAATGGGTACGACCCGTTTTCACGATGTGGCCGACTTTGCTTTTCTTTTCCTGTAACGCGTCACGTAAATGCACTAACGCGGGAAGTAAGGCTTTTTCACAGCCCAAAGTAGCACTGATCTGAATAGCCGTAGGAACAGAGTCGTTACTGCTTTGGCTCATATTGACATGATCGTTGGGGCTGACCGTTTCACCACATTTTTCAGAGGCCAAGGTTGCCAGCACTTCATTCATATTCATGTTTGAGCTAGTGCCTGAGCCGGTCTGAAATACATCCACCGGAAACTGCGCTAAATGCTCACCATCCATGATGGCTTCGGCACTTTGGCGAATCGCGTGGGCGATGTTGCCATCCAGTAAGCCTAGTTCTTCGTTAGCCGTTGCCGCTGCATGCTTCACCATAGCTAACGCGCGAATAAAGTCCGCTGGCATGGTCAGTTCGCTGACCGAGAAATTGTTTACCGCTCGTTGGGTCTGCGCTTGATACAAGGCATCCGCCGGCACCTCAACATCGCCCATACTGTCTTTTTCGATACGAGTTTTTGTCATGGTCATATCCTTTTGTTTCACTATACTTTTCGATAATAGTTATCATTAACATATTAGCCACGGTTATTGAAACGTATACGCCTTACGCATTTCAAAAATGTCGTGCTAGGGCTTGTTTGATGTCCTAAGATAGCGCCACGATAAAAAACAACGAGTAAAACCATGCAAGAAGAAGCCAGTACGCGTATCGAAGATCTGATTACGGTCGTCGAGAATCAAATTACTGACCAAGAGCCTAAAAAAGTCGCCGAGACAGTTATGCGTCTGCGTATGACCGGCTATTCCCGCGAAGAAGCTATTGAATATATCGCGTGCGCATTGATGGTTGAGATTTACGACGTTAGTCAAAATAACGGGCAGTTCACACTATCACGTTACGAAGCCAACTTAGACACCTTGCCGGACATGCCATGGGCCAATGAGATGAATTTGGACTTGGGTGAGTAAACAAAAATATTCCTGTCCATAACTCGCAATCACAAAAAAGCCGCTCAGCGCGGCTTTGATGTTTAGAATGGATAAACTTTCTCAAACTCTTCAAGCACCACATCCGAGTGCTCATCAAAATGTAGGCCGTGTGTTTTGGCGTACTGGGAGAAGTAACCCCAATGCGCTTCGTGCCAACATTGGTAAGAGCCATCTCCCTCTCCCTCACGTGCCGCAAATTCGGCACTAACTTGGTTAAACGGGCAATAGCTCACCTGTGTGGTTTTGACGATACACACGGGTCGCTGGTGACCATTAAGAACAATCTTATAATGTCCTTTTTGCGGGATCACCGCACTTTTCTCTTCCAAAGAGCTGCGCAACCGGCAATGCGCTTTCTTTTTGTTTAGGCTCACTAATGTCGCGACTTCATTCGCTCTCACCGTGTGATGACTTAAGGTGTCCACCACTACTTGATCATCGGCTGGCCATTGGTCAGAGGGAAGAGTCGCAAGATATTGATGCCAAAAGGCGTTTTGTTCTTCAGTCATGGGTCTCGCCTTAATTATTATTGGTTTCTTTTTAAATGATTTCTTTCTGAACAGCTTCTTGGGCAGTGCTAACAGTGGTGATCATAACGTACGGATAGGCATTCGCCTATGAGCGAGCTAACGTTTCAAGGTTGCATTGTGAATAAATTCACACTTAAATCTCAATCGAGGCCAATTTTAACTAAAAAAAGCGGCTCTTTTGGCCGCTTGAGAGGTTGATTAACCTTAATCGCTAATAAATGGCAATAAGGCTTGGTGTAGCCGGTCAATTTCATCAACGGTGTTGTAATGCATCATACCGATACGGATCACACCGCCTTTGTCTAAAATATCAAGCTGCTCGCACAAACCTTGGGAATAAAAGTGGCCATTCCACACGCAAAAATGTTGCTTCCCTAGCGCTTGCGCCACATCCGCGGGCGTGACGCCTTCAATCCGGATCGCAAAGGTTGGGGTTCTATAAGCCAACTGGTCATCATCCGTGACCCCATAAATGTGAACATTGGGATAGGCCTGCATCAGGTCAATAAAATGGGCGGATAACTGCTGTTCATGCGCCTGATACTGGCGATAGCTTTGTGCCAATCTTTCTCTTAGTGAACAATCAGGATCGCCCCACTGCGCGAGATATTCCACCACCGCAATAAATCCGGCAATCGCCTCAAAACTCTGAGTACCTGTTTCAAATCGACCGGGACCTTGGTTTGTGGCTGGCTCGACTTTGTAAGGTTTCAACGTCTGTACCCACTCAGGCGCCACATATACAAAACCCAGATGTGGGCCAAAAAACTTGTACGCCGAACAGGCAAGAAAGTCACAGCCTAATGCTTGTACATCGACCAAATAATGCGGAGCGTAATGGACAGCATCGACATAGACTTTGGCACCAACCTTTCTTGCCATCTCTACCACGTTTGCTACATCCACCAAACTACCAGTGGTATTTGAGGCCAGCGTCACCGCAATCAGTTTGGTTTTGTCCGTAATAAGACTGGCAAGGTGCGTCATATCGATCGAATAATTGGATTCATCCACTCGCACCTGCTTAACAGTCGCCCCTTTATCGTGTGCGGCCTGCTGCCAGCTAGAGACATTAGAATAATGATCGAGTGCCGAGACAATCACCTCATCACCAGCTTGCCAATCACGGCTGATTGCGCGACTTAACGAAAACGTCAACGTTGTCATATTCGGGCCAAAGACCATACAGTCCGATGATGACGCATTGACAAAAGCAGCGGCGCTCTCACGTGCCTGTTGCATCATTGCGGTAGTGTGATGCCCAGAAAAAAATTGTCCCCCCAAGTTCGCATTATAGTGCCCCAGATAAGTCACCATGGCATCCAGTACAGATTGCGGTACTTGCGCCCCCCCTGGCCCATCAAAAAAAGCAACGGATTGGCCGTCAATAGTTTGCGTCAATGCAGGAAAATGGCCTCGTACTGCATGGGGAGAAAAAACTGCCGGTATCATCGTTACTTCCTTGTTGCTGTGAGTACAAATACATCCATCGTGCCTGATTGCGCATCATTAACGGGAGTAATCGGTTCAGCATAATGCCAAAGGGCACGATCATCGAGGGCCGCCATTTCACCCGGCATCAATGGGAGACTAAAGAGTGGTGCGCTAGTTTTGTGACGAAACACCTGAAAATCACCGCCATCAATATTATCGCGGCCAATGCTCACAATGGCGATATGATCAAAGCCGTCTTGGTGAACGCCTTCTGGGGCGACCTGCACAGATTGATTATCCGCCTGAATACGAATCTGGTGGATTTCGATATCATTATCATCACTAAGTTGATAGAGGTCGCGAAAGGTTCGGCACATCGCATGAAACCCTGGTGTTTGTACTGTCTCGGGCTCGATATCTTCAAACGTCCGTGCCACATCACCTTGGAATTCATTGATATCAGAAGTTTGCATAAATGGTCGTGGCGGCAGCTTTTCAACCCCGCCGTCAAAGACATGAACGATCGAGTAACGACGCAGGCGAAATCCACCATCCGCATGCGAAGTGCCAGGTAACCGGTTAAATGAAGGTTGCAGTTGCTTGATATGATGATCATCTAACTGATTAAGCTGCATGAGTAGGGTTGAGGTATTCATGGCTGTCTCCTTTTGTCATGCCGAAGCACACAGTGATGCAATGCAATTGTCAGACAAAAAATTTAACAAATGCGCTACATGGAATAATCAATTAAATCCCCTACTATTTCCAGTTTTACCCCTAGATTTATCGACCAAAAAAGCCCTAAATAGCATTTTAGACTAGTTAAAAACGTTAAGCGATTGAAACGCTCCAGATGCATGATTAACATTTCCAAAACATTAGCATTAATGGCTAACAAAGATGAAAATAGCGATATTTTCCATAGGCAGAATGACTAATTACTGTCACGAAAAGTTGCCATTTAGAATAAATCAGTATGGTTCATTGATACCAAATAAGCCCTTTTTAGCGGAAGCGCCCGCTGATGCAGAGCCTTCTATACTCTCATTGAGTGCGCTATTTGCGCACGTTGTGAAACAAAAGGATTGATCAATGAGAACCATCGACCGTATCGTGATAACGAACCTTTAACTTCAACAAAACCCCATTTACAATAATGAAGGTAAAATAAGCAATCCCCAAGAGAGACTGTTGCCTGCAACGCATGATGACCGTTTCTTTTACTCACAATAACCGACCAGGGGAGGCACCCGTGAGCAATACACCTGATTCCAAAAGCCAAGACAGCTTCAACACCCGGCGTACCCTACACGTCAACGGTGAGAGCTATGATTATTATCGACTTGATGCATTGCCCGAGCCATTCGATATCAGTCGCTTACCCTACTGTTTAAAAGTGCTGTTAGAAAACTTACTACGTAAAGAAGACGGTAAGAATGTCTCTGCGGATGACATTCGTACGCTTTGTCAGTGGCAAGCCGACCACGCCGGACAAGATCAGGTCAATTTCACTCCGGCGCGCGTTGTCCTTCAAGATTTCACCGGCGTGCCTGCCGTGGTTGACTTAGCCGCTATGCGTGCTGCCATGCGCGACTTAAACGGTGATCCGGCCAAAATCAACCCACTCGGCGCGGTTGACCTGGTCATTGACCACTCCGTTATGGTGGACGACTACGGCCATGTTGATTCTCTCCAGAAAAATACCGAGATTGAGTTCCAGCGTAACGGCGAGCGTTACCAATTTTTACGTTGGGGCCAACAAGCATTCTCTAACTTCCGTGTCGTGCCTCCAGGTACTGGGATCGTGCACCAAGTCAATCTCGAATATCTCGCTCCCGGCGTACTCGTCGAAGAAAAAGGTGGCAACAAGTTAGCCATGCCAGACACACTGGTTGGTACAGATTCTCACACCACCATGATTAACGGGCTCGGTGTGCTTGGCTGGGGGGTTGGCGGTATTGAGGCCGAAGCCGCAATGCTTGGGCAGCCTATTACTATGTTGATCCCTGAAGTGGTCGGCTTTGAACTAAAAGGCGAATTGCCCGCGTCAGCTACTGCCACTGACCTAGTACTCACCGTCACCCAAATGCTGCGTGAACGTGGTGTGGTGGGTAAGTTTGTTGAATTTTATGGCCCGGGCCTCGCGAAGCTGCCGTTGGCTGACCGCGCGACCATTGCCAATATGGCACCAGAGTATGGCGCAACATGCGGTATTTTCCCTATTGATGAAGAAACGCTCAGTTATATGCGCCTGACAGGCCGTACCGAGGATCAAATTACCTTGGTCGAAACCTATGCCAAAGCACAGGGCTTGTGGCGCGATGATGATGCACCGGTGGCAGATTACAGCGATACCTTGCAACTTGACCTTGGCGATGTGGTGCCAAGTCTTGCCGGTCCGAAACGGCCACAAGATCGCATCGCCTTAACCGAGGCAAAAAGTCAGTTTGATCAGCTGTTAGAAAAAGAGCAAGCAGCGGCGAATAATGTGATTGCAAGCTTTGCCAGCGAAGGCGGGCAAACAGCCGTGGACAACCCAAGCCTACGCGAACAGGGCAAAGTGGCGGTCGAATACAAAGGAGAAACATTCAACCTTGAGCACGGCGCGGTTGTGATTGCTGCGATCACCTCTTGCACCAACACCTCGAACCCTGCCGTACTGGTGGCAGCCGGATTAGTGGCACAAAAAGCGCGAGATTTAGGCTTAAATACTAAGCCTTGGGTTAAGACATCATTCGCCCCGGGCTCACAAGTAGTGCCGGCTTATTTAGAAAACGTCGGCCTGCTCGAGCCGCTTGCCGCGCTTGGCTTTAATATCGTTGGCTTTGGCTGTACCACCTGTATTGGTAACTCAGGACCATTGCCTGAGCCAATTGCAGAAGCCATTCGTTCCGCGGATTTACTAGCCACTAGCGTGCTATCGGGCAACCGGAATTTCGAAGGCCGTATTCATCAAGATGTGAAAGCTAACTATCTAGCCTCACCACCACTAGTCGTTGCCTACGCACTGGCGGGCAATATGAATATTGATGTTCTCAAAGAGCCGCTAGGAAACGATCAACAAGGCAAGCCCGTCTATCTTAATGATATATGGCCAACGCCAAAAGAAGTGGCAGACACCATTCAAGCAGCAATGACCGACGGGCTTTATAAAAACAAATACGCAGATGTGTTTGCAGGGACCGAGGCATGGCAACAATTACCAGTGCCACAAGATGAGATCTATTCATGGCCCGATTCAACCTACGTTAAAAAGCCAACGTACTTTGACGGCATGACCATGGCACTTCCTGAGATAAAACCTATCAAGGGAGCGCGCTGTGTGGTCAAAGTAGGTGACTCTATTACTACTGACCATATCTCACCCGCCGGCGCAATTAAGCCAGATAGCCCCGCGGGCGAATACTTGAAATCTAAAGGTGTAGAGCCGAAAGATTTCAACAGTTATGGCTCGCGCCGCGGTAACCACGAAGTCATGGTGCGCGGTACCTTTGCCAACGTACGTTTAAAAAACCAAATGGCGCCGGGCACCGAAGGCGGTATGACTACCTATTTGCCCACCAATGAGCAAATGAGCATCTATGAAGCGGCTCAGCGCTATCAAGCCGAGGGGACACCACTTGTGGTGCTTGCGGGTAAAGAGTACGGCACGGGATCAAGTCGTGACTGGGCTGCAAAAGGCACTAACCTATTAGGCATTAAAGCCGTCATTGCTGAAAGTTTTGAACGTATTCACCGTTCTAACTTGGTTGGCTTTGGTGTGCTTCCGTTGCAGTTTAAAGACGGTGACTCCGTCGAATCGCTTGGCTTAAATGGTACGGAAGCATTCGACTTTGACGAGGTTAGCGGCGAACCGTCCACCCTCAAAGTGCGTGCCATGCGGGATGATAAAACCATTGAGTTTAACGTCAATGTCCGCATCGATACCGCGGTTGAGTGGGATTACTACCGCCATGGCGGCATTCTTCACTACGTGCTCCGCCAGCTCGCCAGCTAATACTGGCATTGATACACAAAAGGCCCTACGGGGCCTTTTTTTATTGCTTCGCCATCATGGTTTCAAATGCGTCGATCACCTGCTGTGCATCAATGGCAGCCATCACGTGATCGCCTTTCACCCGCGTGCTCCATGCCAATTGATCAACGGACTTGCCATATTGCTGTTCAGCAAAGGTTTCATAAACACTGACCACATCCGCGAGATTGTTATAAGGGCCGGTCCGCTTCGGGTTGCTATGGCCATAAAGGCCTAAGACAGGCGTGCCTTGTGTGGTTGCCATGTGTGCGGGGCCAGAATCGGGAGCCAGCACCGCATCGGCGCGTGCGAGCACCGCAGCTAATTGCTTGAGACTGGTTTGTCCCACCAAGTTAACCAGTGGTGCGTTAGCAGCAGCGATAATGCAGGCGGCCAGCGTTTTTTCACGCGCCGCCGGCGAACCACAAAGTGCCACCTGATATCCTTTACCGACTGCGTAGTCGGCAAATTCAGCGTAGCGCTCTGGTAGCCAGTTGCGCTCATCTTTACTCGCGGCTGGACTGATCACGACAGTAGGCTTGTCACCCAGTTGCGCTTTAGCAAAGGCATGATCGTCTTCAGAAAGTGGTAGTTGCCACTGCGGCGGCATAACCGGCACGCCCAAGTATTGGGTAAAGGCGAAAAAGCTATCTAACACATGGCAAGATTGGGTATCGGGGATCCGTTTATTAGTAAACAGCCACTGTCCCTCTTTCGCTCGGTGGCGGTGAAATCCCACGCGATAGCGCGCGCCGATCCCCACCGTCAATAAACTGGCGCGTAAAGCAAGCTGCATATGCACTAACGCATCAAACCGACGCCCTTTCAGCTGCCGCCAGACGTGACGCATGCCTGCCAATCCCGCTTTTTTATCAAACACCACCAGCTCCACCCCATCAAGCCCGGCTAAAAGCTGTGCTTCGACTTTACCAACCACCCAAGTGATCTGCGTCTGCGGCCAATGGCGCTGCACGGCTTGAATCGCCGCGACCGCATGACAAACATCGCCAATCGCAGACAGGCGTAAAAAACACAGGGAGCGTGGGGCATGAGTAAACAGAGGCATAACAAATTCCAATTAAGTTATCGCGCCGATTATGCAGTTGGCTCGGTTAAATGTAAAATGCCAGCCTATCGACTAAATTGTTACGAGAATGTATTTATGGGCGCTAATACATCCCCCTCAGAAAAGCCGCGAGGACTGATACGTATCATTAAAGCCACTGGCTATTCTTGGGCTGGATTAAAAGCGGCATATCACCATGAAGCCGCGATCCGTCAAGAAGTTGTATTATTGGCTGCGGCGCTAGTCGTATTGCTCTGGCTGCAATTACCACTGACGGAATCCTTGATGATGTTCAGCGTCATTGTGTTAGTGATTATCGTCGAACTACTTAACTCCGCCATTGAAGCCGTGGTCGACAGAGTGGGTGTAGAGCGCCATGAACTCAGTGGTAGAGCCAAGGACATCGGCTCTGCGGCGGTGTTTGTCAGTTTACTTTTAGCAGGTGTAGTCTGGCTTACCATTTTATGGCATCACTTTGGTGTCCCACTTATTCGATAAAACACGTCGTCATACAACCTGGCAACGCGCCCGTTACGTTGCCAATTGATTAACTCAACTGTGATAAGAAACCATGTCTTTTAAATCGCGACTTCAAACCCATAGCTGGTTTATTGCCATTAACGCCCTTGTATTGATGGCAATAGCCAGCCGCTACTTTGCGTTTCTGCCTAGTTTTCCCATTGAGCCACTAGGTATCACCTTTATCGTGGTCAGTACCTTTAGCCAGATGGCCTTACTTGCCGCTATTGTTGGCTTGGTGACACTCCCGCTGTTACTGCTGCCAACCAAGGTGCGTCAGCCGTTACTTGCCTTGATAGCCTCAGTGGGTGTGATCACCCTTTTCATTGATACCATCGTCTTTGCCCAATACCGATTCCATATCAATGCCATGGTGCTGGATCTGATCCTCGCCGGACAGATTGTCAGCTTCCCTTTGATTACTTGGCTGATGGTAGTAGGTGGCGTGCTTGCCTGCGTCGCCGCGCAATGGGCGCTACTGACTGTGCTGTCACGGACACGCTTTTCCTTCCAGCACAAGGTCGGCAAAAAATTTGCGCTGCTCACGTTTCTTACCTTGCTCGCCACCCACGGGATTCATATTAGGGCCGCAGCCTATGCGTATCAGCCCGTGACAACGGTGAAACGTTATTTGCCGCTTTTTTATCCGGCCACCGCTAACAGTATGATGCGTAAAAACGGCTGGATTGATGAACAAGCTCTAGCGCGCCAAAAGGCGATGGATGTAGATCGCGAAGCCGACCTTAACTATCCCCTTTCGCCGCTAAGTACGACTGAGGTTGCGCAGCCGGTGAATATCATGTTTTTGGTGGTTGACTCATGGCGTGCGGATACCTTCAATGCTGACAACACCCCTAACCTTTGGGCGTTGGCACAAAATGGCCGTACCTATTCACATCACCTTGCGACGGGGAACGCCACCCGTACCGGCATTTTTGGTCTGTTTTATGGCATGCCCGGCACCTATTGGCACAGCTTTCTTGCCAATCAGCAGTCACCGGTATTGATGGATCGTCTGCAGGCACTCGATTATCAACTGGGTATTTTTACCGCCGCGCAATTGGAAAAGCCGGAATTTAACCAAACCGTGTTTGCCAAGGTGTCCGATTTACGTAACGGTTCTGAGGGCGATTCTCCCGCCGAGCTAGACGCAGATCTGACCCAAGATTGGATCCGTTGGCATCAGCAGCGTGAGTCCAATCGTCCTACCTTCTCATTTTTGTTTTACGATGCGCCACATGGCTATGATTTTCCTGCGGACTTTACCCCCAAGTATCAACCGATGTTGGACGAAATTAACTATCTCAAACTAAATAACGAGACCGATCCGACACCGTTTTTCAATCGCTACAAGACCAGCGTGCGCTACGTTGATAGCTTGGTGGCCGAGGTCATTGAGGAGCTAAAACAAAGCGGAGAATTCGATAATACCTTGATTGTGCTCACTGGCGATCACGGCCAAGAAATGAATGACAATCAACTGAATTTTTGGGGACATAACAGTAACTTTACTGACCCACAAATTCATGTGCCTTTCGCGATGGTCGGCCCCGGCATCGATGCAAAACAGGTAGATACTGGCAAGCAGCTAACCAGCCACCAAGATGTTGCGCCCACCCTGATGAAGCATTATTTAGGCGTAACGTCCGATTCGGCCAGCTACGCGATTGGTCATGACTTACTTGCACCCAACCCCGGGCAAGATTGGGTGTTATCGTCAAACTACAGCGGCTATGCGTTAGTCACCGACGACACCATTTTAGAAGTCGGTGCGGGGGGGCAATATCAATACATGGATAACACCAACCGACCGATAGAAAACGCGTCACCTGACTTTGCGCAAATGGAAAAAGCCCTCGAGCAAATTAGTCGTTTCCGCTAGTCCGTTGTTTGCGTGACTCCCCTTCATGCGCCTCTGTCTTCCAGAGGCTCATCTATCCATTTTTCTGCAGGTTAGAACCAGTCAAAAAACTGCACAAACGTCTGCCATTGCGCTGATGCATCCGCCAGCCGCGCCGGATAAAAACGCACGGTCTGGCCGGGTCGCGTTTGCGCCAACATGCTTAAGCTGGCACGGGTTAAACAGCCAAGCTTAGGATAACCACCGAGTGTTTGCCGGTCGTTAAGTAGTACAATTGGCTGACCGTCAGGGGGCACTTGCACGGCCCCGAGCGCAATGCCTTCGGAAACAATACCCGGTTGCTTGCTCACGACGCTTGGTCCATTGAGCCGCACACCCATACGATCACTGTGCTGATCGACCGTGTATTCGCCATCAAAAAATGCCGTTAGCGCCTCGGCGCTGAAGCTATCAAACTGATACCCCGGCACAAGCGCCAGTGGAGTCAGGGCATTGTAGTCAGGAATAAAACGTGTCGGCACACCGCGCACCTTTGGCAACAGCGCATGCGGTCGACAAGGCAATACATCTCCTTTGGTGAGCGCCATGCCTCCCGCCTGTTCACCTAATCCGGAATGCAGGCCGCCGAGTTGATTACGCATCACCGTCGCTGCACTGCCAAATGCGCCATCGACCGTCCACCCGCCACGCACTGCGAGATAGGCCCGCAAGCCACGGCGCGCGTAGCGTAAACGCAATTCATCACCCGCATTTAGCGTCAACGTCTGCCACATTCCCATGCGCTGACCATTAATACAAGGTTGCATGTCTGCGCCGGTGATGGCGATCGACATCGCGTGGTCAGCACGAAAACGTGCTTGACCCATGGTTATCTCGACAAGCGGTGTATTCGCGGGGTTATCGAGTAAATAATTCGCCCAAGCAAATGCGTGGCAATCGACCGGCCCGCCTTGGCTTAAGCCAAGCTGACCCACCCCGTAGCGCCCTGTGTCTTGCACCAAGCTCAATACGCCGGGGTCGAGCACCGTTAATCCTGCCACCATTGACCTCCTGCCGCGCGGTAATCAGACTCTGACATTGGTTCAAAACAGACGGTGTCACCTACATCAAACGGCATCATGGGCGATTGACGGGGATTGAATAGTACCTTGGGACAATTGCCAATAATTTGCCAACCAGCAGGAGACGCAGCCGGATACACCGCGGTTTGCTGTTGTGCAATGCCCACACTGCCGGCGGGGATCTGATGACGAGGCGTGGTATGACGGGGCATGGCTATTGTCTCATCCACCGACGCAAGAAAGGCAAAGCCGGGCGCGAAACCAATCGCACAAACGGTGTAAGTTCGTTGGCTGTGTCGCGCAATCACCTCTTGCTCACTTACGCCGGCAAACTCGGCGACCGCAGCTAAATCGGGCCCAACCGAGGGGTGATAATACACCGGCAATGTCACCTGTTTTCCGCTCCCAGCGTCACGGGTGACTCGCAATGAGTCGCCTTGATTCATCACCCACGTTTTCAACGTTTCTGGCGAGAGTAAGCGAACATTCACTTCCACCAGAACGCTGGTGTAGGCAGGAATTAACTCAACCACACCACGGCCAAAGTGTTGGCGGATTCGCTCACACAGCGCAGATAACTGTGGGACTAAAGCAAGATAGATCTTATTGCCCAACCGGATCATTACCGTCGTTTCACTGACCTGCTCAACCTTGAGTGTCATGGTGTTAAGGCCTTTCTGAGTTGTTTTATCGCCTCGACCGATTGTGGGTTATCTCCATGCACACACACCGTATCCGGCGACAGAGAGAGCGTTTGTCCCTCAAGGGTTGTCACCGTGCCATGTTGAGATAACTGCAACACCTGCGCAATCATCGCGTTGGCGTCATCTAACACAGCGCCCGGTAAATCGCGCGGCGCCAATTGCCCTGACGCCAGATAGGCTCTATCGGCAAAGGCCTCAAAAATCAGCGGCACACCGGCTTGTTGGGCAAGTTGGCGATGTGGACGGTTATCAGGCAGTGCCAGCACCATTAATGGCGTATTAGGCAGCGTATCAGCCACCGCGGCCAATACCGCCTCAAAGCAACCATTGTCCACCATCATGGTGTTATACAGCGCACCATGGGGCTTCACATAATCAAGGCTCGCATTAAAGCGTGCACAGATCCCTTGTAATGCGCCGATTTGATAGCGAACGAGGTGACTAATTTGTGCTGGGCTATGATCAATATGACGACGGCCAAAGCCCTGCTTATCGGCGTAGCCGGGATGAGCACCAATACTCACATTGTGCTTTACTGCAAGTGCGACCGTGGCCGCCATTACATCAGGATCAGAGGCATGAAAGCCACACGCGATATTGGCCATATCAATCCATGGCATCAGCGCGCTATCCATTCCCATCGTCCACGCACCAAAGCTCTCACCCATGTCTGCGTTTAGTTTCATCATTCCCTCGATTTCACTGACTTTGCTCTACCTTACGGTTTTTATAGTATAAATTTTTTCAATTCATATGGTTAGTCAAAACAAGCTTGAACAAGTAAGTTAGGCAACCACTAAGTATTACAAGATATTTCCCAACCCATATCAAATAAAGGGCTTTTGGTGCGGCAAATGAGCAGGATGTCTCCCATACTTTAGCGAAATCGAAACCATCATTAACACAAGGTATCCGGTATGTTGAAGTTAATGCTGCGCGGAAAGCTCTTAGTGCTTGCCATCGTACCCTTGGTATTATCCATTTTCGTTACGTTGTTTATCACTACCTACTACGAGCGTGAGCTGGTCGAAGAGAACATTGCCACTTTTCGAACCAAATTAATTGATGAGCGAAAAATGCAGCTTCGCGAAGCGACCGAAATTGCCGCGACTGTGGTAAAAAACGCTCAGCAAGCGAGCGGCGATGCCACACAAAATGTCAAAGACGCACTTCGCGAAGTGACCTTTGGTAAGGCGGGCTACTTTTATATTTACGATCGTCAGGGAACCAATATCTTTCACGCGCTGAAACCTGAAGTCGAAGGACAATCGTTAATTAACCTTACTGATCCCAAGGGCAACAAAATTATTGTGGGTCTGCTCGAAGCAGCGCAAAGTGGCGATGGCACCTTCACCTACCTCTATCAAAAGCCGGGCACCGATGAACTGATTGAAAAGATTGGCTATGCCGATATGGTCAATAACGGCCAATGGATGTTGGGCACAGGGGCGTATATTGACGACATTGAGGCACGCGTTGCCGATTTCCGTGAAAACGCAGAGGAAGCATTAGCAGCACAAACCGCGAGGATGATCATCGCCGGTATCATTATTCTGGTCATCACCTTCGTTGCCGTCGCTTTTGTTGCCCAACGAATGTCGACGCCGGTGAAAGACATGCTGGACAACCTCAATGATATTGCCGACGGTGATGGCGACCTGACCCAACGTTTAAAGGTTAAAGGGCACGACGAAATAGCTTTGCTGGGCAATGCATTTAACCGCTTTATTGACAAGCTACAAACCACTATCCGCAGCGTCGTCGAAGTCACGGAAAAAGTAAGCCAATCTGCCAATGATATAGATAGCCAAGCCGCACAGTTTGCTAGCCAATTACAAACGCATGATAACGAAACCGAGCAAGTAGTGACTGCGGTGACCGAAATGAGTTCTGCCGCACAAGAAGTCTCTCAAAGTGCCACACAAGTTGCAGATGCCACCAGTGCCGCCACCGGTGATGCACGTCAGGCACAAGACAAAGTCGAGTTTTCCATTAACTCCATGAAAACACTTGTGGAGCAAATGAATACATCGAGTAACAACGTTGATTCGCTCAACGAGCAGTCGCATAAAATCACCGGCGTGCTGTCTGTGATTGGCGATATTGCCGAACAAACCAATCTATTGGCCTTGAATGCGGCGATTGAAGCGGCACGGGCCGGTGAACAAGGACGAGGCTTCGCAGTGGTAGCCGATGAGGTGAGAACCCTCGCGAGCCGTACGCAAAAGAGCACTCACGAAATTCGAGAGATGTTAGACGAGCTGCAGTCTTATGTGAATCAGGCCGTCGAGGGCATGAAACAAAGCAATGACACCTGCCAGCAAACCTCAGAGGCATCCAACGAAATTGGCAGCGGCATTGATTCGGTGAGCAATGCTATCACCCAAATCAATGACATGACCACCCATATTGCGTCTGCGGCCGCGGAGCAAACCACAGTCACCGAGGATATCCACCGCAATTTGATTTCTATCCGGGATATTGTGAGCCAATTACTCAGTGCCAGTAATGACTCTGCGCACACAGCATCAGACTTGAACCACTCCGGTGACGAGCTCAAACGCCTAATTAGCCAATTTAAAGTCTAAGGATTAGAGCCAATCAAAAAAGGCGCTGACGGATTCAGCGCCTTTTTTCTGTTCCTTTTCTGTTCCGCCGTCGGCTTAGCGTTCTACTTCAGGCAGCGCGCGCGCCATTAATGCGCCGAGTAAACCAAAAACGGACAATACCGAAATGACGACCATGATCCCCCATTGACTAAGCCACGCAGTAGCCGCGCCCATCAATAACAAAACGAGACCAATGAGTGTATTGCTGACTGAAACATAATCAGTGCGCCGATTACCTTCGGCCATATTCACAATGTAGGTTTTACGCCCAAGACGCACGCCCTCGTGAGCAATGGTCAGGACAAAATAGACGCCAGGCAACACCCACGCCAATGAGAAAAGCGTGGGGTACCACTGACTAATACTGACCACCACCAGCCCCAGTACCGCCGTGACCACGGCGGCGATCATCATCACTTGGCGGCTAGAATGATCGGCAAAAAGTCCCCAAAAAGGTGCAGAAATGAGGCTCGCAACGCCGCTAATTGCGACAAAACTTGCGGTGGTGATCGCCAACGCTTGGCTATGCTGACTGGCTAACAACACATAATAGGGCGCGGATAAGGCCGAACACAGTAACAGGGAGCGCGTGATCACAAAATGGCGCAGCCGTCTATCATCCACCAGTAAGCGTAGTTTAGAAAGCGCATGCGTCAGCGCATTGGCACCGCCTTCAGTGGCCCCTTCGTATTCATCCACCTGGCTGTAGAGCGCCGCTGCCACCCACCAGAGCGCAGCACCGAATGCTAGTAGCGCACAGTACACCCAAACATGTTGCTGATCAGAAACACTAAATAAACCCACACCGGCGGCAATCGTCACCGCCCCCGCCAAGCTTGACGACCACCCATTCAAACGTCCTCGTTGCGGCTTAGGAATGGTTTTCCCTAACACATCTTTGGAGGCAACTGAGCACAGGCCTCGCGCCAAACTAAATACTACCAGCAAGCCAACAATGCTCCAGCCAGCTTCTTGACCGGTTAAAAGCAACGCGGCGATCGCCATTGCTAGGATACACGCCCCTTGAATGACAGAACCCGCCACCCATGCCCACTTACGTACCGCGAATTGGCGGACATAACCGGCGATACCTAACTGAGGCACTAACGAACCCGCCTCTCGGATTGGCACCAATAAGCCAATTAACGCTAACGGAGCGCCCACTGCGTTGAGCAGCGCTGGCAAGACAATTTTCGGGTTAGACACCGCGTCGCCAATTTTGGTGAGTCCTTGGCTGAGGATAATACGAAAAAAATTCCCCGGCACTTCGCGACACGCACTGCCATCAATGTCTTTACACGCCCGCGCGTCTTCCTCGTTAAATAGCTTTTGATGAAGATCATCCGCCAGTTTATCCACACATCCCCCCAACTCTATGATTTATTTGCTTGATAGCGGCACTAGAGTCAATCATTGTAAATCTTTATGTCGAAAACGTGTTAACCAATATTCGCGGTAACGAAAGTAGCAATAGGTCGACGCAAACAAAAAGAAAAGATAAGACAAAGAAAACACAAACGGGGAGGTAATAAGCGAGTGCTTTAACCCGAGGAGTACACCCGCCGCAGTCACTGTCATTTTGGCCGCCACACCGAGCAACAACAAAAATAAAGCAAACTGCGGATAATGCGTGCTACGGAAGGTGATCCAATAACAAACTCCCACGGCTGTACTAGCGACGCCAAAGCCTAAAAGATAAGAATGAAAGTGTTCACCTGCCAGCACGCCACCCAAAACGGTAAGTGCTGTTATGACGAGAAAAACCATACGCTGCCGCCTTTTCTTTTCAGTATGACACTGAATAGCCTTATCGAGCAGCGGGAGACTAAGAGATTGCGATCTTGTTAGCAGGCTTGATACATACCGATGGGATAGACGCCTCGCGGTGGGTCCACAAAGCACCATACCGGTTGTTCAATGCATCGACCGTAACCACTTGCCCCTGACGCCGAATACGCATGTTTGTCCCCAACTCAATACCAGTCAATCCTGCCGCGTCAAACACACCATCCACATAATTAAAGCTATCGACAGCTAAATCAACAATACGAAATGCTCGACGGCGAACACTCAAACAAGCAACCCAGCATTTAGCCGCTAAAACTTGGCCAGGAGATTCGGCACGCACAGCAAAACGCCATCCTTCACCGTCGCCATAAAAATCCATTGGGAAATGGCGCCTAAACGTCTTTTTATTGTTGTAAGATTTCATCGCAATCAATCCTATACAGATGCGCTATCATATCTAAAAGGGAAAAAACATACGAGGATTGGTAATAAGAATGAAAAACACACTGTTGGTATGGATTATTGCGTCTGTGGCCATGCTCTTCAATACGCTTGCCTACGCGACGACGCAACAACAGGCGAGAGTACTTTTTATCAATCCAGGCTTTGCCAATGAGAGCTTTTGGCAGGATGTAGACGATTACGCCAAGGCTGCTGCCAAGGCGTTGAATCTTGACCTTACCATTCGACATGCAGATCGTAATCACTTTGCAATGCGCCAAATTCTCTCTGCCACTTTAAATAAACCGACTCGTCCCGATTATGTCATCATCGTTAATGAGAAATTAGCCGCGGATGATCTGCTACCGATGTTACGCGATTATCCCATTTACGTTCAGGTCATCTTAAACGATATAGATGAACAGACAAAAATATCCATAGAAAAAGATACGCATTGGCAAGAATATCTCCTAGCTAGCATCATTCCGGATAACGAGGCCATTGGTCATACGATTGCGAAGGCAATGGTAAACGCAGGTAACAATGAGTCTGGCGACGCTGTTATGATTTCGGGCGATCTCACCACGCCAGCCTCCGTTCAACGCGAAGCGGGGGGTCAACGTTTTTTTGATGAGCAACCAAATATTACTTTGCGTCAGATTGTCCATGGTCAATGGGACGAGTCTATTAGCCAAGAGCAGATGCACACCTTGTTGCAACGTTACCCGGATGTACGTTACGTGTGGACGGCCAATGACCACATGGCCTTTGGCGCAATGAAAGCCGCGAAGCAAGCAGGAAAGACACCAGGCGAGGATATCTTCTTTGCCACAGTTAACACATCAGAAAAGGTGCTCGCTTTACGTGAGGCTGGTACTATTTCAGCACTGGGAGGTGGGCATTTCACCGCAGCCGGTCTTGCATTAAGCCATATTTATGCGCACGATAGCGGCTTACCAACACCAAAAAGATGCAATAATGCACTTTTTCGTTTAATTACACCCGATTCACGCTTTTTTACACAGTTGCGCAAACAAGCTTGGCACGAGATTCCATTTTTAAAAATGGCTCGACGGACCGAAAGCCGATGTACGCCTCATTCAACGGATATGGATAACTAAGTGACAAAACGCGCTATAAATTTACGTGGTCTTCAAACTCGCGTCGCCTTTATCGTGCTCGCCATTAGTTTGCTCTTTGCTATTGGGACGACCCTGACGCAAATGTATATCAACTATCAGCGAGCACTAACAACCACAACGCAACTGGTGGAGAGCCGCAGCCAAAATTCAGCTCGGGTCATTAGCCATGCATTATGGATTGTTGATTTAGAACTCGTACGCCGCAGAGTCAAAGGGTTAGCGATGACGCCCACCGTCTGTCGGGTCGACGTCACAGGTTTTGATGGCACGACGGTTACCGAAGTTAATCACACCAGTCGTCATTGTGACGCCAACCACCAAGCACTGCTGAGTGTTCAAGGTAATAATATTGGTACTCTGAATATCGTTCTTGATCACAGCGAGGTAAAGCGTGAAGCATTGAGTAGTATCGTGCCTATTGCTGCCGTCCATTTTACCGAAACATTGATGATTTCATTGCTGATTCTCTGGGTGCTAAATCGGCTTTGCTCTCGGCCACTCAAGCAACTTGCAACGACTTTAGACTATTACCAAGCCGATAGAATCAGCCAAAGTAGTGTGCCGATTCAATTAATTCAACGTAATGATGAGATTGGTAAAGTTTCTCGTTCAATCAATTCGCTCCAGTCCCGAATCAAAGACGATTTATTACAAAAACGCATCACAGAACGCGAGCTACGCCAACATCAAACGTTGCTCGAAGAACAAGTAGAACAACGCACAAAAGCACTGAATTGGCAGTCGAATGCGAGCTCATTATTGGCTGATATCTCGATTCAATTTCTACGCGCTGACTCTCAACATATCACCGAGGACGTTGAGCTTATTTTCCCGCAAATGGCGTCACTATTAGGAGTAGAGGCCATCGGCTGGTATGCCTTTGATTCGAACCGCGCTGAACGTCGCTGTTATTGGCCAGAAGAGGCCGACTTTGCACCAAAAACAGTGGATTTAAGTGACATGCACATGATCAAACGCTGGCTTGCAGATACCGATACATTGGTGGTCCCTCACGTTGGCCAGCTGGGCGATGATGCCATGAATGAACGATCGTGGTTGCGTCAACGACATATTCTCTCTTTCGCGGCTTTTCCACTAACCGACGGCCGCAAGAGCTTTGGGATGATCACGGTGGCGAATCGTCAATTACCGTTTATCTGGGATAACAACAAAACGTTACTATTGAAGCGCTTTGCGACGGCGATTAGTGAAGTCATGATTCGAGAGCGCAACCACTTTGCTATGGAACAGTTGCAAGAAGAACTGATCGCAGCCAACGAAAAACTGAAAGTACAGGCAGAGACAGATGACCTCACCCGCCTGAGCACACGCCGCCCCTTTAAACGTGAGCTAAAGAGCCATATCCGTCATGGTATTGAGAATGACTTACCTGTTGCGGTAATGATGATCGATGTCGATCACTTCAAAGCGTACAACGATGAGTATGGGCATCTAAAAGGCGATGATGTACTCACTAAGATTGCGCGGGTACTGCTCAAGCAACCCCAAGCCTTTCAAGGCTCGGTTGCAAGGTTTGGGGGAGAAGAGTTTGCTATCACGCTTTCAACCCACTACGCCTCTCAGCTTCATGCATTAGCTGATGCGATTCATGATGACATTGCGGCACTTGGCCTCACCCATGCGAAAAACCCAGATGGCAAGACGATTACAGTGAGCATTGGCGGGATCATTTTGCAACCGACCGATGAAACCACTGACTCTTATCTGCTAGAAATGGCAGACCAACGTCTGTATCAAGCGAAAGAGGAAGGACGGAATCGTATTAATATACTTGACCGCCATCATCAAAAATAGCGAGCTCGCTCACGTCATGTCCTTTATCCTTCTGGCGTTTCATGACAGCATCATGACGGTATGCTACAACCCAATGTCAAATGAGGTTGTAGCAACCGTTGGTCCAAATGGATGTCACTTGCTAAACATGTCCGCAAGCTGATAGCCATGATCGACGCTAGAGAAGGAAGTCCGATGAAAGTCGTCTTTGTCCGCCATGGAAAAACCGATTACGCTTTGGCAGATGCTCGTCAGATGAGTCAGTTAGAAAAAGATTATGCGCCACTACAACGTGCGTGTATTCCAGACATCCAGGCCTTGGCCAATCACTCTGCCTTACAACAAGCGGATATTATATTGTCGTCGCCCTATACGCGCGCCCTGCAAACAGCAGAAATTCTCAACCGACAGCTGCAAAAAGATCTGTTTGTTGAGCACGATTTACGCGAATGGCAAGCGGATATAAAGGGGAGCTATATTCCTCTTTCTGAACGCGATCGTCGCTGGATTGAGTATAGAGAGCTGTTTGCCAACGGTAATGAGGTTACTAACGCCGGTTATGAATCCGCAACAGCTTTGCACCGTCGCGTGAGCGCTGTGCTCGACATGTATCACGAGTATTCAACCATTGCCGTCGTCGCACATTTTAATGTGATAGAAGCGATCGTGGGTTATCGTGAACAAGGCATTGAATACGGCGAAGTGATTGAATTTGATTATCAACCTAACGTGTAAACCGTCATCTTCATCCTAGCGGTCGTATAGCGATAAAAGCAAAAGGGACGCCGAACGCGTCCCTTTTAGCCTATCCTCTAGCCCGTCAAGCCATTGTTGGCAATGACCTGTTTATACCAGTCAAAGCTTTTTTTACGGGAGCGAGAAAAGTCACCACTGCCATCGTCATGACGATCAACATAAATGAACCCATACCGCTTGCGGTATTCTCCGGTGGTGAAAGATACACAATCAATACATCCCCAAGGCGTGTATCCCATCACATCCACACCATCGAGTGAAATCGCCTCTTCAAGCGCTTCAATGTGTTGCGACAAATAGTCGATACGATAATCATCGTTGATTGCGCCGGTTTGATCGGGAATATCCACCGCCCCTAGACCATTTTCAACCACAAAAATGGGCAATTCATAGCGTTCGTACAACTCTGAAAGTGCATAACGTAGCCCTTTCGGATCGATCTGCCAGCCCCAATCCGACGCCGGCAAATGTGGATTCAATCGACTAGCGCTGAACAAGGCATTTTCATCTTGTTCTGGCGGATTAGCATCGACAATATTGGTCATGTAGTAACTGATTGCCAAAAAATCCGCCTGACCATTTTTTAAGATCTGCGCATCATCATCGTGCATCACCACCTTAATCCCTTTGCTTGCCCATTGAGGCCAAATGTAGTGAGGGTAATGACCCCTTATCTGTACATCACTGCACAGGTATTTATCTCGCATCGCTTGCTGTGATGCTAACATGTCATCCGGATGGCACGTCGCAGGATACAAAGGCATCATGTGGATCATGCTGCCAATGCTAAATTCAGAGTTAATAACATGTCCCAGTGCGACCACTTTGGCACTGGCCACAAATTGGTGATGTAGCACTTGATACAAGGTTTGCTCAGGGTGGTCGTGCTCGGTAAACACCACCCCCGAATTACAATAACCAAATAAAGGATAATCCCAGTTAAGCTGGTTATTGATCTCGTTAAAGGTAATCCAATAGGTGACTTTGTCACGGTAGCGCGTTAATACGGCTTCACAAAAACGAACGAAGTGATCCACGACCGCTCGATTTGCCCAGCCACCATATTCACTGACAAGGTGGTGCGGCA
The DNA here is from genome assembly GCF_001996185.1 of Salinivibrio costicola subsp. alcaliphilus. NCBI lineage: Bacteria > Pseudomonadati > Pseudomonadota > Gammaproteobacteria > Vibrionales > Vibrionaceae > Salinivibrio > Salinivibrio costicola. Next base: position 13,234 of record NZ_MUFR01000026.1, on the reverse strand, counting down.
TCTCAAAGTGCGACAATGTAATGACAGGCTCGATATCATGCTCTAACAAGCAATCAATCAATCCATCATAAAACGCCAGCCCCGCTTCGTTAGGGGTCGCTTCATCCCCATTTGGGAAAATACGGGACCACGCAATCGACGTCCGAAAGCATTTAAATCCCATCTCTGCGAACATCGCAATGTCGTCGCGGTAACGATGGTAAAAATCAACCGCTTGATGGTTGGGATACGTTTCTTCAGCCTGGACTTGCTCGGTAATCTTACGCGGCACGCCGTGCTCACCTTTGGTAAGCACATCAACGATACTCACGCCTTTACCATCACAGTTCCATCCACCCTCGACCTGATGCGCGGCAACCGCGCCACCCCATAAGAAATTGTCAGGAAACTTATTACTCATGCCTTACCTCTCCTTTGTTTTTATCTCAGCCTAACCGGTTCAATGCTGCTGAAGTGTGAACTGACGCAAAGATTGCCTGAACACTTTTCCTCTCTTAACCTTTGAATAAAAAACCAATATAAAAGAAAAATTATTCTATTAATCTCTACAAGTATCGATGCTAAGCTAGCACCACGACATAAGCGGATGTTTTTCCATTCAACACAAGGAGTTCTCATGAGTCGCTTCAGTCAAGTGGCCATCGTCGGTGGCACCCATGGCAATGAGTTTAGCGGGATTTACGCACTAAAACAGTGGCAAACCAATACATCTGTTACGACTCGGGATAGTTTTTCAACGGAGCATGTGTTCGCGAATCCGTCGGCTTATCATGCAAACAAACGTTATCTCGATTGTGACTTAAATCGACAATTCGATCCTCAAGGGCTCGCCGATCTCACCTTAACAAACTACGAGCAAAGTCGCGCAAAAGTCCTCAATCAACAGCTAGGTCCTAAAGGCGACCCTCGCGTCGATTTCATCATCGATTTACACAACACCACCAGCAACATGGGGCCTACGCTCATTTTGCTCGCATTAGACACATTCAATAAACAGCTTGCTGCCTATATCAGTGAGCGTATGCCCGATGCCATTATTTTAGTAGAAGATCATCTCGAGCCGCTTCAACACGCTTTTTTATGCTCAGTGGCGAAGCAAGGCGTCATTGTTGAGGTTGGTCCTCAACCGCAATCCGTATTACGCCATGATGTAATGGAATCCATGCAAGAAATGACGACGCATATTCTCGATTTTGTGCATCTCTTTAATATCGACAAGGTGCCAGAGCTGCCCGCGCAAGTAACGGCTTATCGCTATAAAGAAACCTTACATCTACCCCAAAATGCACAAGGAGAGCGCATCGGTATGGTGCACCAAAACGTGCAAGACAAAGACTTTGAGCCGATAGTACCTGGCGATCCTTTATTCATGTGCTTTGACGGTCGCGAAGTCGCTTGGGAAGGAAAGTACACTGCGTATCCGCACTTTATTAACGAGGCAGCGTATTACGATAACAATATTGCGATGTCGATGGCAGAAATGTTTAGTCTAACGGTATAATTGAGAGGTACAACTGAGAGACGTATAAAGAAACGACCAACATCGAACCGATGTATCAATGACTCGGTGATGTGGCCGCTCAGAAAGTAGAAACAACGCTCGCTCGCAATTAACTCACTGGCTTAGTTGCGGGTTCTTTCTTTAAAGCCGTTTTTTGCCAGTAGCGATCATAATGAAAGAAAATGTGTGTCCTACGCAATTCAGCCGCTCTTTGTTCTACCTTTTCAATGACGTCATTTGATACTCGCGAAGACGCGAGCTCAAACTGTTCCATTGCCTGCTCTCTCAAAGTCACGAACCGTCCTTGACCAACCACATCCAAGTAGGCAGAAAGATAAACGAGCCCATCAGTATACTCAGCGTCTTCAGGCATGTAGTTTGTGGTGTACAGACGCCCCAGGGCAGCAAGAGACATAAGATCCCCTTGTTCAATCGCTTTTTCGCGCCACGCCACCGCTTTATGGCTTTCCCCTCGACGGATAAAATCACGATATAAACTCTTAGTACCGGGGATCCCACCCGCATTGGCAATCTGTTTTTTTACTTCAGCGGCCGCATCAAGGCGAGAGCTGGGGAAAAGATAAAAGCCGCGCTCAGCCAGTTCTATTTGCGATGCTTTATGTAACAAGGCATCAACATCATTCGCCGCAATCGCCTCTTCTAAATACTGCTCGGCTTTCTTTTTGTCTGTTGGATAGATGTACTGATACAGACTAAATGCTGCGTCTTTAGGTGCTTTTTCATACCAAGCTGCTAGTGCTTCTTCATACTTATAGCGCCAAATAGTACGATGATTTGCCGATAACCAATGGCCTTTTTCAACCAGTAATTTCATGGCTGGAATATAATCCGCCTTTGCGGCCTGCGTGAGATACTGCTGCGCAACCGGCGAATAATCGAGCTTATTACCATCATCACTGACGAGCACAGCGTATAAATAAGCGGCAGGAACAATACCTTGATCCGCCGCTGCACGTAGATATTTTTCAGCTCGTTGGTAATGGAACTGAGCGCGAGACAAACGTCCATGCTCAAATATTGCCTCTGGCGTCATCGCCTGGATATCATAGTCATCCGCGATTTTTTCAACCGGCTCTAGTTGCACAAAAGGTGTGGCTTCAACTTCAACTTGTTCAGCATGTACTTGTCCACTTAGCATGACTAGGCATGCATACACGCTTGCTTTAAGCATTGACGGGGTATTAACCAATGTTGACACTTGAACCTCCTACAATCACACCGCCACAACTCACTGCATCACCAATACGAGCGGCAGGTTTTCCATCAATCATAACGCTACCGGAACCCGCATTTACCGCTCGCCCATGAGGCGGGTGTTTCGGTTTACTATGCGATGCCAGGGGATCACCTTTACGAACTACGGGTATCCCGTCAACTTTTACTGTTGACGACCCCGCCACAATCGGTGTAGGTGGGAATCCATCATGCGCGGTTCCCACATGGCCAACAAGTGCTGCTTTGGGCATATCTTTCCTCAAATTTCTTAGTTTGCATTAAACGATCAAGGTTTGTTCACTGAGCGTGGCGATTTCGCTGGCTGTCCTTGGTACCCAGAGCCACTACCAGGACTTCCGCCAGCGTTTAAATTGATCGCTGGACCAATAAGGTGCACCCCGGCCGCATCAACCTTCATTACGCTCCCACCGGCGGTTACCGTAACCTCCGTACCTGCATCAAGCACGACATTTGCGCCTGCTTTTAGATGCACCTCACGTCCTGCCGTTACGGCGAAGCGGTTATCGATTTTTTCATGTATCCCTCCAGAAACGGCAATTGTGGCATCTTTTTTCACTCGTGTTCGTGATTGCTTATCGACCGTCACATGCTGGTTACTCATAACAGCCGACAAAGAATCATGGTCCACTTTTTGATGCTCATTATGCCGCACCTGCGTAACGACATCATTTTCCACGCCTGATTGCCAATCACGCTGAGCATGCAAATACACTTGCTCACTGCCCGATTGATCTTCAAACGTGAGCTCGTTGTAGCCCTCGCCTTGGTGGCTTTCACTGCGCCAAACTGTCTTGGTTTTATGGGCCGGCAATGTATAAGGGGATACATTGGTCGCGTGATAGGTCCGGCCAGTGATGATCGGTTGGTCGGGGTCACCATGTAAAAACGACACAATCACCTCATGGCCAATACGTGGAATGGCCATCATGCCGTATTGGCTCCCCGCCCAACCTTGAGACACCCGTATCCAGCAGCTACTTTTATCGTTTCCACTCGAGTAACGATCCCAAGGGAAATGAACTTTTACTCGGCCATGTTCGTCACAGAAAATTTCTTCGCCTTCAGGCCCAACCACAATCCCTATTAAAGGGCCGTCCACCTGTGGCTTAGGGTGTGGAGTGGCCCGCCAAGGGATAGAGGCCGGGATCACCGTAAACCGATTATGATAGGTAGTGGCGCCAGTGCCGCCTTCTTCTTCAACTGCTTGAGGTTGGGTGCCGTAATGCTGAGCGCGCACTACTTGCCACTTTTGATTCATGGTACGGTCGAGATGATCTTGCATTTCAAATGCATGACCCGCCTGCACAAGAAAATGATTACTTTCCCCAGTCGCCGTGACTTTGTCACGTGCCAGAAATTCTTGGCGTATCTGGGTTAAATGTTTACCTTGCGTATCGTCTTTATATCGACCTGGAAAATCATAAACATCGTAGTCTTGGCGCTGATGGTCAATGTCGGACATATTCACTTGCTGTAAGAAGCTATAAATCGGCTTTTTAAAGCTATAATCCTTCATCTCCAGTGATGACGGGATTATCCGAGTGTGCTTTTCGATGGCACGAATATAAGGCTCATCGACGACACCTGCAGCCTGAGCGTTATGCACAATCGGCTGTTTAAGGGCGGGAAGCGAAAAGGGCGAGTCAGTGATATATAAAAGCTGCTTGTCCTCTTTCCACACAAAGCAATACATCAACCCCTCTTCTGCGGCAATACGATGAAAAAAGGCGAGATCCGTTTCTCGGTATTGAACACAAAATTCACGCTCTGCATATTCTTTTGTCAGCCCAAAACCGACATCCGTAATACGCATTTCTTGCAACAAGATCGAAATAACTTGGGGAACCGTCTGATGTTGGAATACACGACTATTTTGCCGTAGTGATAGACGCTCAATTTCAGCCACTAATTCAACATCATAATAAGTGTGATGATGACCAATATTCCCTTGGGAAAATTGACGAATGATACCGCGAATACGACGCTCACATTGCCCGTTGCGATAGAGAGCAAGCGTGGCTTGGCAATCCACTAATTGGTCAGGGGTTAGGGAATGATCGCGACTTGCCAATGCAATCGAATAACGAAACCCGTTGCAAGCTTGCTGGTCGAACGCCGCAGCAGAGAGGGACTCGTTGCCCTGATATTCTCTGACCACAAACGTGTCTGGCTCTAGGCCTTCGACGCTAAATTCAAAACGTAATTTCGCCATGATGTCTCCCGAATCTTGTTCCCGCAACAGTGAACACTTGTCTAGCAACGCTCTCTGGAAAACGAACGCTGCTAAACAAATGGTGAAGCGCCGGCACAAAGCCGACGCAACCTAGCAATAGCAATTAAGCTTCAACCGGCTTGCGCCAGTCATCAGAGCCTGAAGTACCTGCGTTGACGTGGTCCCAGGTGATTTTGCGATAAGACATCGACACGGTCAGGTTCTGAGTGAAGTCTGACTTCGCCGGATCTTGGCAGTGTGGCATTTCACAATGGATATCCACGATAGAGGCGCTTTCTAATTTGGTGGTAAAGAAGTTTTCTTGCTTACCTTCAATCGACGTGCGGTACCATTTTAACTCCACAGTAGACATTTTTTCGCCAGAAGACAGCGCGTTGTAAAGCAATGGAACAGCTTTATTCAATGCCACGGTAAACTTAAATGGCTTGTGGACACGTTGTCCTGATGGCTGACCAGACTGAGGATCAGTCGGTACCGTCACATTATGGTCAAACTGTTGTACCAGCATTTCGTCTTCGTGGCCTTCGACAAAAGAATCACCGATAGAATCCGCGGTGCAGGCACCGGCAGTAATTAAACCCTGGGTTTCGCCTTCAATCGAGATATAACATGGCGTTGGCATAATCGCTCCTTTTTGTATGATTCGAGTTCAAACAGCGACTGTTGCTGTCTAGCCCTACTAGCAAGCTAGTTTTATGCCAACTTTTAAATCTTTATATATCAGTAATTTAGTTATGAGATGACCAATTTTTTGCACGACTCAAGCAACTTTTTGCTTGGCTTGGCAAAAAGTTGCTTGGCATATCGCTGAGCGTCTACTAAAAATCGCAGCTGAATAGCCGGAGCGACTATTTCGTGGATCTGTGAGGAAAGGATGACACAGAATTCTGAACACTACCGAGGAAAACGCCAAGTCGCTTTCTCGACACCGGACACAGACTTTTGCACACTGCTAAAAGTTTTTGTAAAATCCTTTAAAAAATTCGACAGTCGTTTCATCCAACTTCAGATCAGCATAATATCCTGAGACGTATTCTCTTGCTTTTTCCCGAATCTTTTCAAGCTGCTCTTCTGTTACTCTCTCCCCGGTAACTTTGTCATAATACTTATGCCTTCCTATATCTCTATCATATTCGAAATCAAAGAAACCACTAGCACTACAATCACCTTCCTTTCCGAGAAGACTATCAGCAGCGCTACAATAGAAATACGCACGTTTCGACGTTCTTTCGTCTTCCGAGCCTATATCATACTCCCTCTTTAAACGTATTAATCCGGTAGATGCACTATACAAAGATTGAGACTTCCTTCCTTTTATTCCAGTTTCTATCGCACTAATCGCTCTTCTTGGCTCTTTATTCTCTTCGAATATATAGAACAACTTATAGGCCGCAATTCCATCGCCATTTAAAGCCATCTTTTCCAAATATTCGATCCGTTTATCTTCATTCAGAAAAGACCAAAAGTTGTTATCATAAAAAAAAGTAAAGCCTTTATTCTTATATAGTTTTTCGGCTAGCTCACCATAGCGATATTCTCGATAAATGGGAATATATTGCCACCAGCTAGGATCATGATATAATAGTGCGTACATTGCTTTACCATTACCCTCTTCGGCGAGTTTCTCCCAACCTTCGATTGCTTTATCTACCCATTGTTCGTCACATGGCCAACCCAAATAACCACAGAAAGAACGATCAACTTCCGGCATATTGGTACCTGCAAGCGTCGCCATTGCCCAAGGATTACCTCCCTCAGCTGATTTTAAAAGGCTAGAACCCGCTTCTAATGTACCTAATGTTTTAAACTGAGTATAAGCTAACCAATAGGCCGCATTAGCATCGCCATGTTCAGCCAAAGGTTTAAATATCTCACGAGCCTTTTTAAACTGACCTTGATTTAATATATCAATCCCTTTCTCCAACGTTTCCGCGCGAGATAGAAATGGAAAAATACAAGCAGTAATTATTAAAACTTTCAACAAATTCACATTAACCACCGATTATTCTTTGGAATCTTTTTATTTTCAATTCATTTATCTTTGAATTATCATTTATATGAGCGACGTCATACTCAACCACTTCCTGATTTCCTGATAAGTGGGAGATGAATCGCTTTTATAAGGAATCCAAGGTCTCATAGCATCAAGACGTTCGCTACAAAGGGAGCGTTCGTCGCCTCCAATGCTCGCTGCTCCATTTCGCGAATAAGATGAAAAGGAAGCAGTGCAATTTGCGTCAGAATAAGCTGATAGGCAATGCTACCGCTCAGTGGGTGTTGTATCACTCACTGGACAGTAAATATTTAAAGTACACACTCAACACTTGGAAAAAAGCTTTACACTTAAAACGAAACATTGGTCTTAGTCAAACAGAAAATCGTCCCCGAGCACATCCTCGAGCCTGACGCTATCACAGCTGACCATTCACATTCACTTCGAAGGTCAACTAGATGTTCACATAGACTATGAAGATTTGGCTGACACAGAATATTGAACACGCTCGCAGTTGACTTCCTCTCGCCAGTTTAACTATGAGCGTTGCACTTATTATCTGAATTCAGGATGATATAAGAGCACTCTATATATTCTTTCTAAACCCTTTAAAGAACTCTACTGTTGTTTCATCTAAATATAGGTTTGTGCTGCTACCATCTACTTTTTCTTTAGCTTCCCTTTCTATCTCTTTTATATCTTTAAGTGTTACCAACTCTGCGCTATACTCATCAAAATAAATTAGTTCTCCATGCTTATCCACTTCATGTTCAAAGTAGTTACTTAGCTTACAGTCGTGATTACTATATATTTCTTTTGCAGCCCTACAATAAAAGTAAGCTTTTGTTGATTTTTTACTCTGATCACTTCCAATATCCTTATCTCGATTAATATAGATAACAGACAATGCTTTCCCCTTTAAAGAGTAATAATCATTTTTCTGCACTCCATAGTTAAACCAGTTCAACGCCTTATCAAAATCACCTTTTTCCTGATAAAGATATGCAAGGTTGTATGCAGCGAGTAGAAAACCGGAGCGTGCAATCTTTTCCATGTATTTTATACGTAAAGACTCGTTACTTTTAGACCAATATTCATCATCAAAGAAAAAGGAATAGCCTTTACCTAGGTATATTTCCTCAGCTAATTCTCCATAGCGAAAGTACTTGTAAATTGGTACATACTGCCACCATTTCTTATCATACTTTAATAAGGCGTACATTGCTTTACCATCACCTTTTTCAGCAAGTTTTCTCCAACCTTCTATGGCAAGATCCGCCCATCGCTCTTCACAAGGCCAAGATAGAAAAGAACAATAAGTTCGCTCAACGCCCTCCAATTCAGATCCAGCTAGTACTCCCATAGCCCAAGGATTGCCAGAATTAGCGGACTTTAAAAGACTATCCCCTGCAGAGATCGTTTCTGATGTTTTTAATTGTGTATACGCTAGCCAATACATCGCTACACTATTATCTTTCTGTGAAAGTGGCCTAAAAATTTTTTTAGCTTTTTCGTACTCCCCCTTATTCATAACCGTTAAGCCATCACCTAAGGTTGTTGCATATGTATTTAAAGATAGAGCTATACTTATACTAATAATACATTTTAATAACTTCATCTAAAATCCTACTATTTTTCTATATCCGTATTTGGCTATCTCTTTCATTCTATCTTTATCATCACAGTGAACTACCATATACTCCTTAACACGCTGATACGATGGTAAGTAAATATCTTTTTTATATGGAACCCATGTGACAACTAAAGCATCGAAGAGATCAATGAGTTCATTTTTCTTTAAATCTAGTTCTTGTCTCAATTTCAGGTCAAGCAAACCAACATTATCATAGGCCTTATCCCAAAACATTAATATTTTATCAATATTTTCCGCATACCGTTGCCATTTCACCTCTTCGGGAAGCTCCATCTCAATCTCTTCTCCGATCCTTTGCATCACGTTCTCGAACTTTTTCTTGGCATTGTCACTTACTGGGTGGCTCTCTCCTCTTATCCACTCTAAAAGCTTGGTCATCGCAGCCACTTGATCGAGGTTATCCTTCGCTGCTTCTGCATCGTTAGCCCAAAAACCTAGATCATGATAATGCAATAGAACGGAAAAGAGCTTGGCGTAGGTTTCAGCCGGCATTTTCTTTATCCAATCTCGCTGACCGGATGTCTCAACGTCACTATTAATGAAGTTCGCCACAAAGGGAGCGTTCGTCGTCTCCAATGCTCGCTGCTCCATGTCTCGAATAAGATGAAAAGGAAGCAGTGCAATTTGCGTCAGGGTAAGCTGATAAGCAACGGCAACTGTCAGTAGCCTGTTAAAAGCATAAAAGGCTTCACTGCCATCGCTTTCATGGAATAGGCCAAAGCGACTGAAACTCGGGTGCTCCATCACATCTAACAACCGTGAGATAAATTCGTCGTAAGCAAGCGGATCTAACTCAAACGCCAGCTTGCCAGAGAAACCAGCGATAGACGCGGCGCCAAAGTCGAAACGAAAGATTAAGCGACCATTATCTAAGGTACATTGCAAGATAAGTTTCGCTCCAACGCCTAACTGCGCGGTGAGGCGAGTGGCGAGCTTAAACAACTGTTTCATGTCCGAGCTACCCACATTTTTCCATAAGCATGCAAGACTGACTTGTCCACCTACCTCTGCACCAGCAAAGGCCGACACCTCAGTCTTTGCACCCGCCTTAATATTTCGCAGTTCACTATCATCCGCTAGCCCTAGGTCTTGCTTGCTTTCCAAACGTGTTGCAATAAAGGTTTGAGATGTCCGTAAGCCTGTAGCCCCTGTGGCAGCATCTTGACCAAGTGCAATCTCATTCGAGTATTTCATGCTTGCCGCTAACATACCGTGGACAACCGCTTCAATGTCGAAGCGAATGTCTCCTAAGCTCACTTCACGACGCTCATTGTCAACGGTGTAATAGGGAACTTTGAGATCGTACATGTTTTCAGCTGGAATGGAGAATTTTGTTGCTAATTGGCCACTGGCGAAATCAAGCGACGCCCCCAACTGCGTGTTCCCCACTAAGTTTAAGTTGACGCTTTCAGCTGCTGCCTGCGCTGAATACGTAAATCGCATAAATTGTGCGCCGCCGCTAACGTCCATCTTAACGGTGTTGCCGAAAATCTCAGTTTGCTGGGTTCGCCACGGTAGCACATACTCATAGGCCTCATCTAAAGCGACCTCTCCCCCCACGTTAGCCAATGCAAACGTCTTTTTAATTTCCGCATCATTCCCCAAGGCGTCTCTTAACGCATCCTTGAATGCCTTTGGGTTTATCACTCCTTGCCCTGTTGGTAGCGTGGGTTCATAAACTCGCGCACAGCTTTGTTTATTCCTTGCTGGATCATTATCTATAACCGCACACGTTGAGCGTATATACATGGCTTCGTTTGGCTTAGAAGTGAGCGCACACTCAACAATCGTCGTATTCAACGCCATGGAGTCAGGCACAATTTGATTGTTCAAATTTTCTGGTGCCCAATCTTTGTGCTCATCCCAAAGCAATATGCGCTTTTTCTCTCGCACTTGCCCTATGAGGACCGAATCCTCCTGACCGTCTAGAATAGGTGATGACAACCGACTCTTGGCAAGCGCTTCTAGCGCATCGAAGCGCTCTTGAATGTGCTTTGAATAAACAAGAAGCCTCCTCACATAGTCCGCATATTGTTGGTTTTTTGATACTAAGTCAGTAAAGGCAGCAATTCGCTTAGCGATTTCTTTGATTATGGTAATTCTTAACGCGTACGCAGAGTAGTAGCCTAACGTTGATATATTAAAGCTTTCGATCAGTCGTTGAATTGTACCAATACTTTGGCTGCCGATATTCTCTTGCAGAGAAGCGACAGCATCAGCGCCATTGAACAGTTCACTTTCGCTTAAGCATTGCTCTTTGACGTAAAACCCAAACTGATTAAGCCGGTACATGTAATAAGCTATTTCATACTCTCCCGTCATGTATACAGGAGGTAGTGTCTCGTGTTTCGGGAGAGCGTCAAAAAAAGCGACAATGCCTCTAAGATATACTCTTCTTTGTTCTACTGGGCGAGGTAGCTTTGTAGAGGTGGACACCTCATTTGAATTAGTGAAGTCACCGAGGGATGCATTAATACGACAATCTACTAAATCATTAATCAAGCGCTGGATATCTGAATCTCTGCTTGAGGTATAGTAGTTCAACTGATCACTATATCTATAAGTCGCACCATCCTCTTCAATTGAAATCGTTTTTGCATGCTGAGTGGCGATCTTCTCTAATTCATCGATAAGCTCGATAACAATATCAAGACAGTCAGATTGTAGTTCCTTAACGATACTCGCGCGTCTTCTTGCGAAGCGATTATCGACATCGGATCTTGGCTCTCTAACATTCACGGCACCACGACCAGTGACCACAATCGTATACTCTAGATAGTTATCATCACCGGTTTCTTGCCAACGCCCCCGCTCGACATTCAACGCTTCTATCCGTTCGTTAAAAGACGCATGAATATCGCGCACGTCCTCTATATCAGGCGTGCTGGGAAGGAATTCAATATTTGATGCCATGCTCATTTCCAAGGCTAATCGCGCTTGGAGGGCTTGCATATAGCGCTGTTTTAATGAAGGTTCATCTGGGTGCTCTTCATCATACTTTGCCAAGAAAAACTCGTGTGGCGTCGCTTTTACCTGATCCATCACACCAAGTTTTTCTAGATTAGCTAATACTGTCTCTTTGTCTCCTTGCACCGCCTCTTCACATAATTGTGCTTCTTTTTCAATAATGTCGTAGGCTTCTTGAGTTAAGAGATAGACACTTGGACGTGGTGAGCTTCCCTCTGCTGGATTATGAGGCACATAAAGCGCATCGACGTATTCAATAGAGCATTTTCTTTTAGTCAAATTATCATTAGGAACAACGTCTAATGGCTCCTTTGTCTCAGTGGACTTGTCATCCGGTGTCGGCACAGAAAGCGTATTGCCGACACGAATAGTATCGATATTCTTAATTCTATCGCTGTTCAGCTCTTGAAGAGTACTAACATCCGTATTAAACGCTTCAGCTAACTCAGAGAGAGTATCTCCTTGCTTTATCGTGTACTCTTGGCTCATGTTAGTAACTCCTCAACGATTGGAATAGGCAAATAGACAGTGTCAACTTCCGTCCCTTTTCGGGGGTTAAATATTAATTGCGTGGCGTCTGATAATTCAGAGAATGCGGGAGATATATATGCATAATGTGCCGTCTGTAATAGCGACATCAGCACAGTTTGATCACACAGGCTAGCAAGATGTAATAGCGTCTTGGGCGAGTAGAAGCGCAGCAGATATTGACGTTGGTTTTCATCAAAGACTGTGATATTCGCTTGCAAGCTAGATACTTGCTCGAAAATATCTAGATGCTCTGGCATCGCAAAAACCACGCCACTGCTCGCCCACTGAGGGTCCGTCAGCCAACGCTGATAAACCGAATCTTCTTCACTAACCCTGACACAAATAGGGCTATTTACTAGCTGGGGCTCCCATATAGTATCTCGATACAAAGGTATCCATTCTACATTACCCTCTGCGCAATGCTGACAAATGTCCGGCACGCGATTTTTATCGATCACTAACAACCAATTCATCACAGAATCCTACTTACATGGGCAGTCTTTCAATGGACAAGAGCCGTCAGTCTGCCGTTGACATATCTCCATCATAGGAATATCCAGTTTCGCGATAGCGGGTAGTGCACTCGCGAGAGACGCATCGATCGGTGCTGCTGAGTTGACAGGATCAGGAAGCGACTCCACCCCAAGCGGTAGGGCAGCAACTTTACCGGCATAGCCACTGCCGGCGCCGGGGCTGCCGCCTGAGTTGAGGTTAATCGCTGGGCCCACAAGGTGGACACCGCCGCCATCAATGCTGACAAAACTGCCGCCAGCTTTCACCGTGATGCTACTTCCGGCCTCAATCACCGCTTTTTGACCGGCTTTGATGTGAATTTCGTTACTGGCGTCATTTACCCACACTTGCCCGGCTTTGACATGCAGCGAGCCGTCGACAATCAGGGTTTGGTCTTGTTGGGTATACTGGCGACTCTCTCCCTCGACGGTATGATGCGCATTGCCCATCACACGATGAAAATGGTCGTTGTGTACCTGATGGTGGTTGTCATGACCTATCTCGGTCACGCGGTCGTTTTCTACCTCGGTGTGCCAATCTTTTTGTGCGTGTAAATACACTTGCTCACTGCCCGATTGGTCTTCG
>NZ_MUFR01000248.1:0-203 GCF_001996185.1 Salinivibrio costicola subsp. alcaliphilus | reverse complement strand
TATCATGCCACCAATGTGCCGCCTTATACCTTACCGGCACACAAAACCAAGACGGTTTGGCGCAGCGAGAGCCACCAAGGCGAGGGCTACAACGAGCTCACGTTCGAAGACCAATCGGGCAGTGAGCAAGTGTATTTACACGCACAAAAAGATTGGCACACCGAGGTAGAAAACGACCGCGTGACCGAGATAGGTCATGACAA
>NZ_MUFR01000247.1:0-204 GCF_001996185.1 Salinivibrio costicola subsp. alcaliphilus | reverse complement strand
CCAGCGCTAGCGCTGGTCACTGCGGTGGGCGGAAAACAACCATGCCCACCGGCGGTATCGCCTAATCGTGCTGCCCCTGGCATAGCGCCTCCTTAACGTCCAATGACCATACGTCCATCAATGATGGAGAAGAATGGTGTTGTCGTATAGCGAGAATCTTGCTCTAACGAAATAATGCGAAGAGGAGAGTCACCAATATCATCC
>NZ_MUFR01000246.1:0-204 GCF_001996185.1 Salinivibrio costicola subsp. alcaliphilus | reverse complement strand
ACATGGGGAGACCCCACACTACCATCGGCGCTGCTTCGTTTCACTACTGAGTTCGGCATGGAGTCAGGTGGGTCCAAAGCGCTATGGTCGCCAAGCAAATTCGGTAATCTAGAAAGCTGTTCGTTCTCGCCACAATCAACTGGCTTATTTCGAGTCCAACCCAAAACCTCTTGGGTGTTGTATGGTTAAGCCGCACGGGCAATT
>NZ_MUFR01000245.1:0-205 GCF_001996185.1 Salinivibrio costicola subsp. alcaliphilus | reverse complement strand
TTGTTGCAAGCAAGATAGATGCGCGTCCGTAGCTCAGCTGGATAGAGTACCTGGCTACGAACCAGGCGGTCGGAGGTTCGAATCCTCCCGGACGCGCCACTACTTGCGGTGAGGTGGCCGAGTGGCTGAAGGCGCTCCCCTGCTAAGGGAGTATACGGTTTGTAGCCGTATCGAGGGTTCGAATCCCTCCCTCACCGCCATGTTG
>NZ_MUFR01000244.1:0-205 GCF_001996185.1 Salinivibrio costicola subsp. alcaliphilus | reverse complement strand
ACCGATAGTGAACCAGTACCGTGAGGGAAAGGCGAAAAGAACCCCTGTGAGGGGAGTGAAATAGAACCTGAAACCGTCTACGTACAAGCAGTGGGAGCCTCCTTTGTGGGGTGACCGCGTACCTTTTGTATAATGGGTCAGCGACTTAATGTTAGTAGCAAGGTTAACCGCATAGGGGAGCCGTAGGGAAACCGAGTCTTAACTG
>NZ_MUFR01000243.1:0-205 GCF_001996185.1 Salinivibrio costicola subsp. alcaliphilus | reverse complement strand
GCTCTTTAACAATTTGACCTATGCAATCTGTGTGGGCACTCGTTGAGAATAGACAAAAAGATTTATTCGATGAACTGAGTGACCAATACGATATAACTTTTAGTTATTCGGCACAGTCAATTCGTTTGTCTCGCAAGAGACGAACAAAACAGTATTTATCGAGCCGTTTGTCTTTTCTTTGGAAAAGCAAACACCAAAACTTTAA
>NZ_MUFR01000242.1:0-208 GCF_001996185.1 Salinivibrio costicola subsp. alcaliphilus | reverse complement strand
TCGTGTTCATGAACAAATGTGACATGGTTGATGACGAAGAGCTGCTTGAGCTGGTTGAAATGGAAGTCCGTGAGCTACTTTCAGAGTATGACTTCCCAGGTGACGACTGCCCAGTAATTCAAGGTTCTGCACTGGGTGCATTGAACGGTGAAGAGCAGTGGGAGCAGAAGATTGTTGAACTTGCTGAAGCCCTGGATTCTTACATCCC
>NZ_MUFR01000241.1:0-209 GCF_001996185.1 Salinivibrio costicola subsp. alcaliphilus | reverse complement strand
GGTGTGTAAGCGCTGTGAGGCGTTGAGCTAACCTGTACTAATTGCCCGTGCGGCTTAACCATACAACACCCAAGAGGTTTTGGGTTGGACTCGAAATAAAGCCAGTTGATTGTGGCGAGAACAAACAGCTTTCTAGATACGTGTTTTGACTGAAAAGTGAAGACACACCAAATTTTGCTTGGCGACCATAGCGCTTTGGACCCACCTGA
>NZ_MUFR01000025.1:0-57519 GCF_001996185.1 Salinivibrio costicola subsp. alcaliphilus | reverse complement strand
CTGGCTCTGGCTCTGGCTCTGGCTCTGGCTCTGGCTCTGGCTCTGGCTCTGGCTCTGGCTCTGGCTCTGGCTCTGGCTCTGGCTCTGGCAAGCTACCCGTGTTGATTTCGCCCTCAGATGCAAGGCTTTCTTGTTGATTTTGTGAAGCAGTTTCAACAGACGTATCCGTCGACGTCACTGACGCCACCGTATCGTCCGCCACGTCTGGCGAATGCGTTGATGATTCTTGTTCTGGGTCCGGCTGTGCCTGGTCTTTTTTACGACCCAAGCCCAACCATGACATAAATCCACGTTTCTTTTTTTCTGCCATTGGCAAATCCTAAAGCATGCTTGATACAATCAGCGGCACAATACCGAATCGGCATAGTCTACCACCTTCTTAACGGTCAAAAAATCTATGGTTAAACGCGCCAACCGCAAACCCTCATCGCCTACCCCTTCTCGTGGGGTTGGGTCTGTCCGTATTATTGCTGGCCGCTGGCGTGGCCGTAAGCTTGCGGTACAAGACGCGCAAGGGCTCCGCCCCACCACTGACAGGGTGAAAGAAACCGTTTTTAACTGGCTCGCGCCTTATTTGCCAGAGGCTCGCTGCCTCGATATTTTCGCAGGAAGTGGCGGACTCGGCTTTGAAGCGCTCTCTCGTGGCGCAAGCTGGGTCCATTTTTGTGAGAAACATCCCGCGGCAGCCAAACAATTACGGGCTAATGTAGATCACCTTGGGGCGCAAAACGCACACATTGATTGCGGCGATGCGCTCGCCCTACTTGCCACCGCCCCCAAAGACGGTCCGTATGATATTGTGTTTGTCGATCCGCCTTTTCATCAAGGCCTACTCGAGGACACCTTGGCCGCGTTAGACGCCAATCATTGGCTTGCGCCAAACGCCTGTGTTTATATCGAAGCCGAGAGTAATTTAGAGGCCTATCAGATCCCCGCGCATTGGCACTGTCACCGTGAAAAACGCGCAGGACAAGTCAACTACCGGTTATATTTTACTGAACCCGATCATTAAGCAAACAAGACCCGTGAGAGAAAAACTATGAAAGTGTTAATCTTATTGGCGAAAGCCGCCATCGCCTTTGTGTGGCTGGTGTTGATTGCCAATATTGTCCATCCTTTTCCTGGTGTCGCCGCCATGGCACTGTACATCATGACGGGCTTTTTGTTGGTCATGCACGGCTTACAAATGCTGATCTTTTTAGGGGCCTTCGGCGATAAAGTTGCCATGAGCCGCTGGGAGAAGTGGTCAATTCTGATTTTTGGGATCTTTGCGCTGCTCGATATTCGCCGTAAGTATATGGTGTAACGCAATCACTCGCGACTATGCTGGCACTGCCAGCATAGTTCAAAGCTACCGGCATTCTCTTCACCGCATGCTTGGCAAATCCAATGGGTGTGACTTTGGGCTTCGTATTCCTGTAGCAACGTCCGCGCCTGAATCACCTTTTCTGGCTCGACCCACAAGGTGACCCCCTGAACATCCGGGGGTAGCTCTCCCACCGCGGCACTCAATGTTTCACCTTTTAACACACAATCAATCTGGTGGCTGACCAGTAACCCTTTTAGGCTGTGTGCTTCTAAGAGGTTCATCGCTTGATAGACTTGCTCCATGGTTATCCTCCTTGGGCGATCACCACCGAGGCGCTAATCAATGCTTGCGCCACAAAGTAACTCGACATCACCATCGCTTGTGCTGCACGGAACTCACCTTTAAAACGCGCAAAAGCAAGCACCGTATCTGAGAACATGAATAATATTGCTCCCGCTAACGTCATCCCTGCTGCGAGAGAATGGGTGTTCAACCAGTACTCGCCTGCGGCCCATACCATCTGTGTGATCACGGCAATGTAGATAGCAACCGGCAAGGCAAAACGCCCAAGGTTGGGAAGTAGCAAAAGAAAGACGATCACTCCAAGGCCTGAGAGCATGGCAGGTAACCACCACACCATGTGGCCGTCAAATTGTGCCCAGAACGCAAATATATAAACGAGATGTGCGAATAAAAAGCTGGTTAACCCATGGACAAATCTGTCTTTGGGTAGCATTAAAAAGACATCACCAACCACTGACAGTAATAGTGCAACGAATACCCATTGCGCATAATGGGAGACGCTAAGGTGTGCACCAACAATGAGCATCAGCAGCACAATGGTCAGCGGTTTAAAAAGATAAAACTGCCAGCGCGGGCCCCGGTAGGCTGCGGAGATATGCAGCAGTCCAGAACAACAGACAGCGAACCAGCTCCACATGATTATCATTCCTTTCACAACAAGGACGCCAAGTCTAGGCAGGCTAGCGAAGATGTCCAGTGTACCTTGATAAGAACAAGATCCAGTTTAAAAAAATCGTAATGTTAACGAGGCGGTGACAGTCGCGGCGAGTCGTTCGTTAGCCGCTCCATTGCGGCCAAACTTGCGCGTAAAAACCTATCGCTCCCGCGGTAAACAGCAGAATAAGGGCAGCAGCAAGGCGCCATATTAAGCGGTTGCTTCGCGGTACCAGTTCCGACTCACAATACTTGCTTACCGATATAAATTTACGCATATCATCGACTTGGTAACCGTCTTCATGCACCACTTTATTCCTAATGGTCGCCACGAAGCGCAGCTTTTTGACCACATCATGGGGAAGCCGTTTTTGACTGCTGTCGATAAGCTGGTGGAGCCCTTTCCCTTCCGCGTGGTAGTGCTGGCGCAGTAAGCTTTCTAGGCGCTTACTGTGCTTAATAACCACTGCTACATCATCCATGATCTCTCTCCTTGCTGGCTCACTGCCATCTTTCTAGTATGACGGTTTTTACGCCCTTTAGGGATTCGCGATTTCATGATTGGGATCTGACTCCGTATACATGCTTTCAATTACTTATGACTGCTTTTATCGCAAAAAGTGTCATCCACTAGGGAACCAGCCACGCGGTGATGCGCTGACGCTGTAATAATGCCGTTATCAACGCCGCGCCTGCAAACGCATAAATCGTCAGAGCCGGGATCCATAGCCACGATGGCGACAAGGTCGGCCAGTATGCACGCACCGGCCAAAGGAAAATCGGATGAATCAAATAAATGCCGAGGCTATAACGACTTAGCGTGGCCACCCATGATGGTGTGGTTCGTCCCTGCCGCCACTGCCGAACCGCCAAAAAGACCGCGGCGCTGATCAGTACCGTGTTGATCGTCGTGTAAGATAACCAGCCTTCGGTGATATAACGCTGGTATTGGATACTGGTACCAAGCACATGGTATCCGGTCATTCCCACGGCGAGTAACCCTAAAACCCACCAAAGAGGCCGCGCGCGAGGGTAATAATGAAGCCAAAATCCCAGCCACAAATAACCGCCATAAAGAATAAAGTCATTCCGCCACCACCCCTGCGCGCCCGATAAATACCAGGCGGTGACGCCCATCCACGCAAGCCCCACCGCCGCCACGCCCGGTGCCGGTAAATGCGCGACAACGGGACGCAGTATCGGAATCCAAAGTAATAGCGGGATGTAATAGTAAAAAAACCCCAGATGATAATAGGTCTCATGGTCGGGCGCAGCGTGTAATGTTTGCGCTACCGTCTGCCAAGAAAAGCCTTCAGCAGTGAGTCCAGATAAGCCCGCGAACAATAGCGACCAAAGCACAAAAGGCACCACCACTTTCATCACCCGACGCTGAATAAAGTGTCTAAGCGTGAACCGGTGCGAGGACGACAACAGCAACACCCCTGAAATCATAATAAATATCGGCACCACCCAGCGGCTGGCGCTATTGAGTCCAACCGCCACGCTCCAATCTGATAAAGCGATCTGCCCAATTTCAGTGCGATACGGCCCCAAGACATGAATCGCGACCACAAATAATGCGGCCAACACGCGAAGTACATCGAGATACGCAATATGCCCTTGATGTTGCGCTGGTTGCATTTGTTAACACCTTTAACCATCTGAGTGAACAAGACGAACTTCATAATACGCCAAATTGAAGTCAAAAGACTGCTCATTCACGACAACTTACAGTCAAGTATGTCAATTTTTATGCCGAAAACTAGCACACAGATCGGCTTATTACGTTAAAAATTAGTATTTAATGTTGATGTTTGGTTTAAAAAACAATTAACATCCGGCCTTCTTTCCCATTGACGGGAAGTGCAGTACTAACATGGAGACGAATGACATGCACTCAAACACCTCCGAGCAACGGGGCGGCCCACATAAACGCACGCTGTTTACGCGTTTTCTCGATACCGTCGAGTGGCTCGGCAACTTATTACCCCATCCTGTGACCTTATTCGCAATTTTCTGCGTCGCCATTCTGCTGGCATCGGGTGTCGCCGGTTACTTTGATGTTTCAGTGGCGGATCCGCGTCCAGAAGGCGCAAGCGGGCGTGCCGCCGATGGCATGATCTACGTGCAAAGCCTGCTTAATGCCGAAGGTTTGCAAATGATCGTCACCAATTTGGTGAAAAACTTTACTGGCTTTGCGCCATTAGGCACCGTATTGGTTGCTATGTTGGGTGTCGCAGTAGCCGAGCACTCTGGCTTACTCTCAGCATCAATGCGTGGTTTAGTGATGGGCGCCTCTCGCCGTACCGTCACCTTTACCATTGTCTTTGCCGGTATTATCTCTAACACCGCCTCAGAGCTCGGTTATGTGGTCTTAATTCCGCTCGCGGCGATGATCTTTCACTCGTTAGGCCGCCACCCACTTGCCGGCTTGGCAGCAGCATTTGCCGGGGTGTCGGGCGGCTATTCAGCTAACTTATTGCTGGGTACCGTCGACCCATTGCTCTCCGGGATCACCGAATCTGCTGCACAAATGATTGATCCCGAGTACACCGTGGGCCCAGAGATGAACTGGTACTTTATGTTTGTCTCCACCTTCTTTATTGCCTTTGTCGGCGCCTGGATAACCGATAAGATTGTTGAGCCTAAGCTTGGACCTTATGACCAAAGCCAAGCGTCTGAAGACATTTCTGCGGCCTCGGCCAGTAAGCTTAATGATGACGAAAAACGCGGCCTGCGTAATGCGGGGATTGCGGTGCTGATTGTCAGTGGTATTTTAGCACTCACCATTGTCCCAGAGTGGGGAGCACTGCGTCATCCCGAGACCGGTGACGTGGCGGGATCTCCGTTCTTGAAAGGGATTGTCGCCTTTATCATGGTGTTCTTCGCGGTACCGGGTATCGTGTTTGGTCGTACGGTTGGTACCATCAACAACGATCGTGATGTGATTGACTCGATGTCGAAATCGATGAGTGCGATGGGGATGTACATCGTACTGGTGTTCTTCGCCGCTCAGTTTGTCGCCTTCTTTAAGTGGACCAACTTCGGCCAAGTGATTGCCGTCGGCGGCGCAGATTTTCTGCAAACCATTGGTTTAACCGGCCCTGCGTTATTCTTTGCCTTTATTTTAATGTGCGGTCTAATCAACCTATCGGTTGGATCTGCATCGGCACAATGGGCGATTACCGCACCGATTTTTGTGCCGATGTTAATGTTGGTGGGGTATGCACCAGAGACCATCCAGTCCGCTTATCGTATCGGTGACTCGGTCACCAATATCATTACTCCGATGATGAGTTACTTTGGGCTGATTTTGGCGGTAGCTTGCCGCTATGTGAAAAACCTGGGGATTGGTACCTTAATAGCCACCATGCTGCCTTACTCGATGATCTTTATGGTCGGGTGGAGCATCTTGTTCTATGTGTGGGTTTTTGTTCTCGGTTTACCGGTCGGCCCGGGCGCTGAGACGTATTACAACTTTAACCAATAATCGTCTTTGATTCTTTACCAGGCAAGCCGATCACGCTTGCCTTTTTTCCCTCTTAAGTGGGATTTTCATCCTTCCTCGAAGACGGTTATAGTAACGCTATCTCAATGATGGTAGCCAACAAATGACAACTCTTGCCGACAGTCAGGACCAACCGGCTTGCGACGCTCACTCTCTTGCCCGCGAGGCACAACTGAGTGAGACGTTTAAACACAATATTACGCCCTTTTGGCAGCAACGTGAGCATGGATTTTTCCATGGAGAAAGTGGCTTGCGTCTGCATTGGTGTAGCTTTACGCACCCACAACACACGCGTGCAGTCGTGGTGGTAAATGGCCGCATTGAAAGCGTAATGAAGTACCAAGAGATCTTTTATGACCTCTTTCAAATGGGCTATGACGTTTACAGCTTTGATCATCGCGGCCAAGGTTTATCAGAGCGTTTAGTCATTAAACCGCGCGATTTGGGACATGTTGAACGTTTTGACGATTATGTCACCGATCTCGCGACCTTCATGCAAACCATTCGGGCCCATCGTCATTATGATCAGACCTTCATGCTAGGTCACTCGATGGGGGGCGCCGTTGCCACACTCTATGCGCATCAGTATCCGAACGCGCTCGCAGGATTAGCCATGACCGCGCCCATGTTTGGCGTACAAGTGAGTCCCTGGCTCGGCCGTATCGCGCCTTGGCTTTGTCGCTCGATGGCACGCTATCAACACCCACCGCGTTTTGGGCCGGGGCAAGTGGGCTATCGTCATGTGCCGTTTGAGCAAAACCGCCTGACTCACTCACGAGCACGCTATGCCTGGTTTCGCCAGCTATATATCAACCAACCCCAGTTACAAATCGGTGGACCGAGCGCGCGCTGGATTGCCGAAGGCATGGCCGCAGGCGAACAATGCTTAGCGGTCGCATCACAATTAACGACGCCAACATTTATCTGCCAAGCTGGTGGCGAGCAAATCGTCTCTAATCCAGCCATGTCGCAATTTCATTTTTTACGCCAACAGGCCAATCAACCCAGCCAATGGCAGTTTTTTGCGGGGGCACGGCATGAGATCCTGTTTGAAACCGACACCCATCGTATTGCCGCTTTATCCGCAATACGCGACTTTTTTGATCGCCAATGCGAGGATCGCTAATGCAAGCTGTCGGCTCATCCATGTGCTCACTAAAAGCGGAAATCAAACAGTGATAGTGTTCCCTTTTTAACCGCTACGAGTTGCAGTAGACTCAAAGGATACTGTGATTGTGATCGCCAAACTAATGAGGACATGATGTACAAACTTGTCGCTTCTGATCTAGACGGTACCTTGCTGACGCCTGAGCATCGTATCGCCCCCTATACCAAGCAAGTGCTGGAGCACCTTCATCAGCAAGGTATTCACTTTGTGTTTGCGACAGGTCGCCATCATGTCGACGTTGCTAGCATTCGTGAAACGGTTGGTATTCCAGCTTACATGATCACCTCGAACGGCGCCCGTGTGCACGACAGTGATAACCAGTTGGTTTACCAGCATAATGTTGACCCTGCTATCGTCGCGAGTCTGATTCAAGACGTCAAAGATGATGCAACTGTCACCATTCACTTATACCGTGATGATGAATGGCTACTGAGTAAAATGGACGAAGAACTCGCCCGTTACCATCAAGACTCAGGGTTCCAGGCCCGTGAATTTGACGTCGATAATCCCCCGGTTGATAACGTGGCCAAGATTTTCTTTATCCGCCATGATCATGACTACCTACTGCAGTATGAGCATCAATTTATTGAGCAGTATGGGGATCAAGTCAGCATTGCCTTCTCTACCCCTTTCTGTCTCGAAGTCATGGGGAGTGGGGTGTCAAAAGGCGCAGCCTTAGAGGCCGTCGCCCGCCGCCACCAGCTCAATCTCAGTGACTGTATTGCGTTTGGCGATGGCATGAATGATGTCGAAATGCTGAATGCCGCCGGCCAAGGGCTGGTGATGGCAACGGCACAAGCACGGGTAAAAGCGACTCTTTCAGACAAGGCAATCATTGGCAGCCATGCCGACGAAGCCGTCGCTCGCTATTTAAAAGCCCATTTATTGGATCAGTGACAGCTTCATTGGGCTTACTTTTGGCGCCAGCCTCGCTGTGGTTACTCCCCCACCATGGCGAGGATGGCCTGCCATTGCGTATCCGTCACCGGCATCACACTTAGACGGTTGCCTTTTTTCACCAAGGGCATCTCAGCCAGGGCCGGATTACCTTTTATCTCAGCCAAGGTAATTAACGGTAAATGACGCTGATAGGCCACATCCACCATAAACCACCTCGGTATCTGTGGCGTCGATTTCGGATCAAAATAGCCGCTTTCTGGCTCAAACTGGGTATGATCGGGATAACACGCACGCACCACGGTCGCCACGCCGACTACCCCAACGTGCTTGCAGGATGAGTGATAAATCAACACCTGATCACCGACCGTCACCTCATCACGCAGCATATTTCGTGCTTGATAATTGCGCACCCCTTCCCAGCATGAAACCTTTTGCTGCTTTAAGATGTCTATGGAAAACGTATCTGGCTCGGTTTTAAATAACCAATAACGCATGCTAGCTTGCTCTTCATCCAATCCTAACGGCAATCTTGCCCGCCAGCTTGAATCGGCGCAAGTCTGTCTATCGCTTATCACAAGGAGTTTATCGTGCCATCCACTCGTCATCTGTTCGTGATTACCGCTGTGAGTGTGCTCAGTTTGGTGGGATGCAGCCAATCTTCTGGCCCTATAGAGCTTGGGCACCGTAGCGATGTCGTTGCCTCGGGACTCAGTCAGTCGCCAATTCCTTTTATGCAAAGCGGTCGTATCGCTGTGAGTCCCGAAACAGCCAGTTTTATCCCCTGCGGCAGCCAACAACAGTACTGGCTCGATTTAACCAGCGAACAGCGCGCGGCACTTGACCAGCATGAGGCATCGGTTTATGCCGAATTTGAAGGCTTTTTCACCCCTGTCTCTCGCCGAGGTTTTAGTGCCGATTACCCCGCCGCCGTCACCGTTTCGCGCTTAAACATGCTGACAAGTGAGCTAAAAGGTTGTGCTCAACCGCGTAATACTGTGCTGGCCGAAGGCAGTGATCCCCAACTTTGGTCCGCCGCGGTAGGAAAAGGACATGTAGCGTGGGAAAGTGACAATGATACCCAAGAGGTTCCCCTATCCGACTATCAGTTGGACGATGAACAGGCGCAGTTTAGCAGTAAAGAGGCCGTTCTCACTCTCACCCTCAACGGCTGCCAACAAAGCGAACACACCCTTTATGGCTGGCAGGCTCGTTTAAAAACAGCCCAAAATACCTTCCAAGGCTGCGCGGTTTTGCCTTCAGCCGATACCAGCCAGCATTGGACGGGCCAGTATCAAGGGATTAGCCAACACTCGGGCCAACCAACACTGACCACCCAACTGACATTACTGTCTGACCACAGCGCCATCACTACCTATCACCCGCAAGGGGAAGCCGTGACTAAAGAAACCGGGGTTTGGCAGCCGGTCGCTAACAATAAGGTACAAGTACTGACCACTCGTAGCGGCGAACAAATGGTGGTGTCTGAGCGTATTTATCAACGCAACGGCTTGTCCTTGACCGCAACCGAAGAGACATTTAATGGCAATACGTATCCTTTGGGCCCTGAAGGGTTAACACTTAAGCGTCAGGTCGATGGCGCGGACAGCAGCCAACAATGACCTGGTATTCGTGGCTGGGCTTGCGCACAATAGCGCGCTATTAACCAAGGAGACAATCATGGCCCGTTCGCCCTGCCGCCAATGCGGTTTTACCTATCACTGCATCTGTCACTGCTATTGGCCGCTTGAAAGCCAATTGCAATGCGTGCTGGTGATGCACGAAAACGAAGCGGCGCGCCAATCCAACACCGGCAAATTGGTCAAAGCGGCGCTGCCCCACACTCAGATAGAGATTTGGCAACGCAAACAACCACCGCAAGCCTTGCTCGACAGCTGGGCGCGCGGTGATGTGTCACCTTGGTTATTGTTTCCCAGTGATGATGCTATCCCGGCAGATAGACTCTTCGCTGACCCGGCTCGGTCTGTCTCTTGCGAGAATAGGTCAGTCTCTTGCGCGGAGACGTTAGCCGCCACGAATGCGCCTCGCGCGCCGTTACAGTTTGTGGTGCTGGATGCGACTTGGCAGCAGGCGCGAAAAATACTCAATAAAAGCCCATGGCTCAATCGTCTGCCGCGGGTCAGTTTGCCGTCGACAGCCGCCTCGCAATATACGCTCAGGCGCAACCAGCCACCTGGACACCTGTGTACCAGTGAAGCGGTGAGTGCATTACTACGAAGCCGAGGCGACGTGGATGCCGCCACGCAGCTGGACCATTTTCTTGCCCACTTTATGAAGAGCTACGAGGCCGACCGCCACCATCACACCGAGCCTCTCCCCGCCGCCAAGATGCTGACGCCAAAAGAATGAACAAAAAACGCCGAGCACAGCGCGCTGCCATGCTCGGCGTTTAAGTCGTTTATGGGTTACAGTTTAAAGCGGCTGATCTCCTGCTCGAGGCTATGAGAAAGATCGGATAACGTGGCCGCTTGACGCGCGGCTTCATCCGCTTCTGTCGATAGCTCATTCGACACATCGCGAATGCCCTCTGAGTTGCGAGTGATTTCCGAGGTCACGCTCGACTGCTCTTCCGCCGCCGAGGCAATTTGCGTCGCCATATCGCTAATTTGGCTCACCGCCGCAACAATTTGGCTCAGGCTCTCATGTGCAACGCTCGCCTCATCGACACTGGCATGTGCCCGTTGTTGGCTATTTTGCATCATGGTCACCGCTTTACCGGTCGCTTGCTGCAAGGTATCAATCATTTGCTGGATTTCGGTGGTTGAGGCATGGGTGCGTTGACTCAAAATACGCACCTCATCCGCCACCACCGCAAAGCCTCGGCCTTGCTCGCCCGCACGCGCCGCTTCGATCGCGGCATTCAGCGCCAACAAGTTCGTTTGTTCGGCCACACTCTGAATGGTCGATAAGATACTCGTGATGCTGTGCGCGTGTTGATCCAACTCACCAATCACACCGGTGGCCGCCTCGACGTCATGCGCCAACTCGGTGATAGCGTGTTTGCTTTTCTCTACCTGCTGGCCACCATCGTTGGCGACGCTTTCGGTCTCTTGGGCAGTGCGTGCGGTGTTATCGGCATTGCCGGCAATATCTTGGGTCGCCGAGGCCATTTCATGGATAGCGGTCGCCACCATATTGATTTCATCTTGCTGATGACCAATACGGGTGGAACGCTCTTCCGCTTGCGCCGCGGTCAGCTCGGCTTGTTGCTTGAGCGAGCCAGACAGCTGGCGCAAATGCGACACCATAGTGTGCATGTTGCCGACAAAGCGGTTGAAGTTATTGGCCAGTTTACCAATTTCATCATTACTGTGTGGCTCAAGGCGCTGGGTTAAGTCCCCTTCACCGGAGGCAATTTCTTCTAGCGCGGCGGACACATTGAGCAAGTCACGGAACAACACGTGCATCAACCACGTCACGGCACCGGCCACCAACAAGGTGATAACGAGGGCTGTCAGTATAAGATCGAACAAGGCATCACCCTGGCTGGCGTATTCGGTGCGCTTATCCAGTTCAATCGCCAGCACCCAATCGGTGTTAGGAACCGACGCAAAATAAAACAGTTTATCAACGCCATCGACAGGCAATTCCACCAGCGATTGCTGTGCCAACGCCTGACGCACGCGGTTTTCATTCAGCTCAGGAGACAGGCTACGATACGGCTTTAGCAAGCGTGCTTTGTCTTTGTGGGCGAGAAAAGTGCCGTCAGCGCCTAGCAGCATCGCGTTCGCATTTTTGCCCACTTTCAATTGGGTCACATCGCGGATCAACTGGTCAATCAACACATCTGCGCCCACCACACCGATCAATTCGCCATTGCGACGTACTGGCTCGGCCAAAGTCACCAACATCGCACCGGTAATCGCATCACTGTAAGCGGTGGTAATCATCGGGCTACCTGCACTCACGGCTTGCTTGTACCACGGGCGGAGGCGAGGGTCATAATCATCGCGGTTGCGCTCTGGGCGCGAGCGATACATGGCACCTTGAGGAGTACCATAATAGATATCGTCAAACCCACCGGCCTCACGCGCTTGCTGTAAATAGCTCACACGATGGCTACTGCTGGTGTAATCGGTAAAGGCACTGGTGATATCAGCACGGATTTGCACCCACCCGCTGATCGATTCAGTCGCCGCATCGGCGATACCACTGACGCGGCTATAGATGCTCGACTGGGTTTGGGCTTGAATCTGGCTTACCGCAAGCCAGGTGAGAAAGGCGGCCATCAGCAATACAGCAGATAAGCATGCCCCAATTAATTTTTGTTTTAGTGATAACTGCATGGGAACGGCTCTCAAAGCAACGACAGGTTAATTCCAAACTCCCCGATAACCGAGGTAGCAATAGTGAACAGCCGTCACCCCGTCCCTAGGGTACCGCGAGCCCATCCTGCGCGTCGCGGGTTCACAGCGCCGGATAATTTTTATCCGACATGGCAAGCGCGCGCTAATGTAACAGCGCGCAACAAAGATTGCCATTTTTTAGACAAAAAACAGTCAACTAGAGAAGAGTTAGAATCAAGATCACATAAACCAATCATCGCTTATGATATGCAGTTTGTTGTAAATAACACAAAAGCAAGCATCTGAGGATTGGGGATTCCTCGCAAGACCGACAGAAACGCGGCCTATTGGCGGACCTCAATAATAACTCGGCTATCTGCATATGAATCAATCAGCGCACCTATCTTTTTCGTATTCTCTGAGTCGAGAAACGCATCCCATTCATCCAGAATCAAGTGACCCGAGCTATTTTCCAGTAACCACTGAATACTCTTGGCGGAGTACATACCATCAGACAGTATTGCTGAATCATCCCAAGGCCACAGTAAGCGCTTAGACGGGTTGAAGTAGAGATAATCATTTTTGGCGCAGAGGTGCCTTAAGAAAGAAGTTTTTCCAGATCCGTTTTCTCCAACAACGCGAAAACGGCCCTCCTGCGCTTGAGCAAGGTTCACGGTATCAACGCTCTCGTTATCTTTAAGGATCGCGATATTCCATTGTGGCTGGTAAAGCGGCTTATTTTTCGAAAAACACGTCATCACCGACAGCTGGCCTTTGATAGACGGAAAAGAGATTAACAAGCTAACAATATCCGACGCAGAATTTAAAAGATGATAAATGCGTGTGAAGTTAACAATCGACGCCACCTTTACCTCCATCGGGACACTGCTAGACGTAAAAATGAACAGTAATACACAGGAAGTTGGCGCAAGCGCGAGCAAGGAAGAAACCAACAATGCCTTATACCTAAACACAGCCTCTTTGATTCTCAGCCCTAAGTATTTCGCTTTCCCTTCCTCGAACCGCGTTTGATAAGCCAATGCATTCACCGACGAACCAAAATGTACATTGTCATGGATAGTCGATAACGTTGACGTCAGTGATGAACCCGCTTTATGGGTGGTGACGGCGTTATTTTCCAGATGCGAGGAAATGAGTTTATTGAACCCCAAGATAAGCAGCACACTGATCATAACGCTGACAAAAAAACGCCAATCAATAAAAGCGGTGATCATTAGCAGACTCAGGAAGAAGTTGAGCCCAGACGACATCCCCCAAAAGGCATAGCCAATAAAGTCAGAAATCGCACTCTTTCCCTGAGAAACGTACACGCCCAGCGTATGGTCGACTGTGCGACTGTCAGTGCAAGATTGATAGCGTTTAGTCGCGGATTGCCAAAATCGACTCAGTGATTCACACAAGCACTTTTCTTTATACACATCAGAAAAGTAGCCGATTATATAGGGAAGAATCATCGCGACAATGTAGAGGAATACCCAGAGCTTCAATGCTTCATAATGTTGATTAATTTCAAGAATATAGCCTGAAACCATCACAGAGGCGAAAATAGAAAAAGCAATCGATGACTGGTGAAGCAGCACAAATAGAAACGTATAGAGCGTGTTTTTATTCGATACACCACGGCATATCTCTCTCACGCTTAGAAAAGAAATCACTCACCACTCCTTGGCTCTACTTAAGGAAAAACGGGGAGTCTTCATCCTTTATCCACCCCGCAGCAGATTCTCTACGTGATTAGCGATTAAGCAATAAATTCAGTAAGATAATGCGCATCCAAGCATGTTTTTTTATACATGCTGCCCGGCTACCCAGCCGGAGCTCCAAGCCCATTGGAAGTTATAGCCACCGAGCCAGCCGGTGACATCAAGTACTTCACCGATAAAATACAGCCCGGGAATATCTCGCGCTTCAAGGGTTTTTGAGGAAACCGCGTGGGTATCTACCCCGCCAAGCGTCACTTCTGCGGTGCGGTAACCTTCAGTGCCATTTGGGGCAATCGACCACTGGTGAACGTAGTGATGAAGCTGATCGAACTGCTTGTCATCGAGCTGCTTGAGCGGTTTATCCGGCAAGCTATCGCGCGCAATCAAAACCTCGACCAAGCGTTTGGGGAATAGGCGAGACAGTGAGGTTTTTAAGGTTTGGTTGGGGTGCTTATCACGCATGGCTACCAGCACGTCTTTTAGCGACTCACTGGGGAGTAAATCGATGGTGACCGCTTCGCCCGGTTGCCAAAACGAGGAGGTTTGCAACACCGCCGGTCCCGATAAGCCGCGGTGGGTAAAGAGCAGGTTCTCGCTAAAGCAAACGCCAGACTCGGTGGTGATCGAACATGGCACCGACACCCCGGAAATATCGGCAAAGCGCGTTTTGTCCTCTTGGTGCAAGGTATACGGCACCAAGGCGGCGCGGGTGGGCAGCACTTTTAGACCAAATTGCTCGGCAAGCTGGTAACCAAAGGGGGTGGCACCAAGCTTGGGCATGGAAAGGCCGCCCGTGGCGACTACCAAAGACTGGCAGCGTACCGGCTCACCATTGAGTTTGAGGCGAAAGCCGGCTTCCTCTTGCTCGATATCATGCACTTCACAGCGATAGCGTTGATTGATGGTGGCTTGGTCGCATTCGGCCAAAAGTAGGTTAACGATATCTTTGGCGCTGTCATCACAAAACAACTGGCCATGGTCACGCTCGTGATAGGCCACGCCATGGGTCGCCACCAGGCCAATAAAGTCCCATTGGCTGTATTGCGCCAATGCGGATTTGACGAAGTGCGGGTTCTCACACAGGAAATTATTGGCGGTGACGTCATAGTTGGTGAAATTGCAGCGCCCGCCGCCCGAGATCAGGATCTTGCGACCCGGCTTTTTGGCATGGTCCACCACCAAAACGCGGCGGCCACGTTGGCCGGCTTGTGCCGCACACATCAATCCGGCGGCACCGGCACCAATCACAATTACATCATACTCAGTCACACGCTTACCTGTTTATTCTCTGCTCACCCTGTGGGAGCGGCATTGTAGCAGCCCGCACGTGAGCGGCAAGCGCGATTTAACGCGCCTGTGCATCTGGCGGTGGCCTCATAGCAGCAGCACCTTGCTCTAGCATATTCGGATCCATATGCAGCGTGCGGGTAGGAAGAGCAATATCCGCACCATGCTGATGAATAATTTCAATCACTTTTAATAACACGTCTTGTTTTACCTGATGATAACGCTGCCAGTTGACCGTTTTGGTGAAGGTGTAAATAAAGAAATCAAGTGAATGCGGGCCAAAACTGTTGAAGTTCACAATCAAGGTTTGCCGCGTTTCAATATCTGCATGCGCTTCTAACATCGCATACACATCATCAATTACCGTACTGATTTTATCGGCGTCTTGATAACGCAGCCCAATGGTTTCGTAAATCCGACGGTTCAGCATCCGCGAGGGGTTTTCCACCACCACGTTACTGAATACCGAGTTGGGCACGTATAAAGGGCGCAAATCAAAGGTGCGCACTACCGTCATGCGAATACCAATTTTTTCCACCGTGCCCTCAATGTTGCGATCGGGGGAGCGCACCCAGTCGCCCACTTTAAATGGCCGATCAAAGTAGATCATCACCCCACCGAAGAAGTTGGAGAGCAAATCTTTGGCGGCAAGACCGACAATTAAGCCCCCCACACCACCAACCGTGAGTAACCCGGAGACACTGACACCCAGGCTTTGTAGCAGCGTAATCACGCCAATGCAGACGGCGAGTGCGCGTAAGACGTTACCAATGGCGTTAATCGTGGTGTGATCACGGCGCCCTTCGTCAAATAACAGCTGCTCACCACTGTTGACCAATCGGAGCAAAAACCAGATCAATAAGAACACGACCAGCAGCTCTCTGATCACGCTCACCCAGCTTAAATTCAAGTGACCTGCGGTATTATCAAGAAAAATTTCTAGCGCATGAAACGCAGGCCAGCCCCAGATTAAGAGGGAAAATGGCGTATCAATCGCGGGCCACAACACATCATCCCAACGTGTTTGCGTGCGCTCTGCCAGTGCCTTTAAGCGCCCCATCAACACACGCCATATCGCCCAGACGACGGCTCCAAGCCCCATCAAAATGACAATATCTGAGATCCAGTCCCACGCGGCGGCTTGATAGAGTGACTGCCACCATTGGATTAGGCTTTGCATGCTTCCCTCACGATTACGGTGTCTAGGCGTTTATGCTTGTCAGACTAACAAAAAAAATGCTGACCAAGGTCAGCATTTTGTCTAAAGGATGGTTATCCGTTTACCAGCCCGCAAAAGCGACAAGAAAAAAGGTCGCGAGCAAGGCACCGGACAGGGCAACATTAAGCGTGAACAGATGACGTACCTTATTGCATTTACCCACAAATGCCGCATCGTGATGATGAAGGTACTCTTGGCTGCGAATATATTGGTATAAACGTTTTTGTCGCGAGATATCGCCTTGGGGCGATAAAGTGAAGAAGTTGCTCTCACGACGACAGATTTGCTGGTAAAGCAACGGATTGGCATCACGTAACATCACCACCAATGCCCGCAATGACGATACATAGCGTGCGATATTTATCACTGTCACTGTGAACACAGCCACAATTAGGATATCACCGTTCATAATCCTCTCCCTTCACTACACTGGATGGCGCTTCAGAGGGAGAGGTTACGTAATTACTGCCCCGCTGAGCTGTCCATCACTGACGTTGATTCTTCAACTGCCATGGATGCCAAGTCTTTGTCGATAAAGAACAGAGCCTTGCCATCTTCGCCGACTAACTCGATCTTATCGAGTACGCCTTTAAACAACTTCTCTTCTTCGTGTTGCTCCGCGACATACCACTGCAAGAAGTTAAAGGTAGAATAGTCTTGCGTGGTAAACGCGGCATGCGCCAAGCTGTTAATTTTTTCCGTGATTAAGCGCTCGTGCTGATACGTTTCGCGAAACACTTCACCTAACGAGGAAAATTCGTGACGCGGTGCATCAATCGACCCCAAGATAGGCATGGCCCCTGTCTCGCTCACATAAGTAAACAGGCGCTGCATATGCTGCATTTCTTCCTGTGCGTGTTTATGTAAGAATTTTGCCGCGCCTTCGAAACCCTGATCCTCACACCAAGCGCTCATTTGTAAGTATAGGTTTGATGAGAAAAACTCCAAATTGATCTGCTCATTGAGCCTGTCAACCATGGCAGGTGCTAGCATATAAAACGTCCTCTTTATTGGGGGTTAGCTGCCATTCTGACCAGCAGCACGTCGGTTTTCAAGCGGATTACGCCGGTAATGTCCAGCGTGACCGATTCTTATATCGAATTTATGACCCGCCTCATTGTCGAATTCTTAATCGGAATGCGATCACAGTGACGGATTTTACCTCTCAAGCTGGTTAAACTGCGTTTATAACCTCGCATAAAAAGGATAACTCTATGTCATACAAGCATATTTTGGTTGCGGTTGATTTGTCAGATGACAGTGAAAGACTGTTGAAGAAAGCTGACGCACTTGCCTTCGCCTTGGGCGCACAACTGTCGTTGGTTCATATTGACGTCAATTATGCCGAGCTTTATACCGGGCTGATTGATATTAACTTAGTCGAATCACGTAACCGAGTGATTGAAGAAGCCCAGCAAAAACTCAATCAACTGACCAGCGACGCACAAAGCACGGTCACACACACCTTGGTCAGTAGCGGTGATTTAGCGGAAGAGATCACCGAGTCGATTCAAAACATGGGGATTGATTTGGTGGTCGTCGGCCATCATCAAGATTTCTGGAGCTCGTTGTTGTCGTCAACTAAACAACTGCTGAATAAAACGCCCGTTGATCTTTTGATGGTGCCCATCCGCGACTAAACCCTCTTCGCTAACCACTCTCGACAGAAGGCGGGTCATTCTGCCTTCTGCGCTTTTAACCATACGCTGACTGGGAACCGATTGCGTCCTAGAAGCGAAACGGTACACTGCCCTTTTACTCTCTTTATCGAAGGAACCGAGTTATGGGGTATCTTAGCGGCGTGACACTGCTGTGGGCCTTTTCGTTTAGCCTAATTGGCGTGTATCTAGCCGGCCAAGTCGACAGCTACTTTTCTGTATTGATGCGTATCGTGCTGGCAGGATTGGTGTTTTTACCTTTCTTACGTCCTCGCCAAGTGCGCCCCGCGTTTGCCGCCAAATTGATGTTAGTCGGCGCGTTTCAGCTTGGCATCATGTACTGTTTCTTCTATCAGTCCTTCTTATTCTTATCGGTACCAGAAGTGCTGTTGTTTACCGTTTTTACTCCGCTTTATGTCACCTTAATTTACGATGCGTTGAAAAGGCAGTTCAGCGCTTGGTACCTGCTCACCGCGGCCATCGCGGTGCTTGGCGCCGTAGTGATCCGCTATGCCACTGTCAATCCGGACTTTCTGGTTGGTTTTTTAGTGGTACAAGGTGCAAATTTGTGCTTTGCGATTGGCCAGGTCGGTTACAAATACTTGATTGAGAAAGAGCAAACTCAGCTGCCTCAGCATGCGGTATTCGGTTGGTTTTATCTTGGCGCCTTAGTGGTGGGCGTGCTGGCTTTCGCCTTGCTCGGAAACAGTGACAATCTGCCTTCTACGCCAACCCAGTGGGGAGTGTTGATTTATCTAGGCACTATCGCGTCAGGGCTGGGCTATTTCTTTTGGAATAAGGGTGCAACCCTGGTCAATGCTGGGGCGCTCGCAGTGATGAACAACGCGCTGATCCCAGCCGGCATTGTGGTGAACGTACTGATTTGGAACCGCGACGCGGATCTTCTGCCGTTACTCAGCGGCGGGGTACTGATTTTAGCCGCGCTGTGGTTTAACCAAACCTGGGTCAAGCGCCGCGTCGACGCCCAACGGAATGCCGCCCAACGGAATGCCGACCCAAAGCCTCAGTAACCCGAACGTAAAACAGGCAGGGAAACCCCTGCCTGTTTATTTACCCGAGAGCCAACCCTGATCAGATAAAGGCAAACGCGTCTGAGTAGAGATGATCACGACTCACGCCGCGCTCTTTGCAGAACATATCACGTGCCACGCCTGCCATTTCAAAGCGCCCGGCAATATAGATATCGTAAGCGCCGAGGCTAACAAAATCTTCCATCACCGCTTCTAATACATTCCCTACTTTGCCTCGCCATTCGCCTTCCGCCTGTTCAACCACAGGCATAAAGGTAATATTGCGATGCGATTCAGACAGTGCTTGCAGCTCGTCATGCGCGTAAAGCTGGCACGGGTTGCGTGCCCCCCAATAAATAAAGATCGGAGACTGTATTCCTTGATTAATACAGTGATCGACCATGCTGCGAACATACGAAAAACCGGTCCCGCCGGCAATCAACAGCAAGGGACGCTCACTCTCACGCAACCAGGCATCGCCGGCCGGTTCGGTGATTTCAAAGCTCGCTTCACCGCTTTCTAGCACGGCTTTGGCTTTTTCAACCACTTCCAGCGCGAACGGATTTTCATCGGCGGCGCCCACATGGAGCTCGAGCTCACCGCCGTCTTGGCGACATGGACTACTCGCCAGTGAAAACGGGCGTTTATCTTTTTCGCCCATTACCGCCATCACATATTGCCCAGGGTGATAGCTCACCGCCTGCTGAGGCTTTAGGACAATGCGGTAAGTGTGACACGCCAGCGACTCAACGGCGGTCACTTCACATAGTATCGACATTCTGTTCCTCTGTTCGTTTTGCTACAGCCGTTGAGGTTATGAGAGGCGGTATCACTGCCGCCTCAGGCTGTGTTTTTATCATTAACGGTGAATGCTAGCGCATACCAACCGGATTAGTCTAAGATCCCTAATTCGTCCCATATCGCATCGACACGTGCGACCACATCCGGGTCTTTCGCGATCGGTGTGCCCCACTCGCGAGCGGTTTCTCCTTGCCATTTATTGGTGGCATCGAGCCCCATTTTCGAGCCAACGCCAACCACTGGCGACGCAAAGTCGAGCGAATCTATCGGTGTATTTTCCACCATCACGGTGTCGCGCGCGGGATCCATGCGAGTGGTGATTGCCCAAATAACATCATTCCAGTCACGCGCATTCACATCGTCGTCACACACTATCACAAACTTGGTGTACATAAACTGGCGCAAGAAAGACCACACGCCCATCATCACGCGTTTCGCATGCCCTGGGTATTGTTTTTTCATAGTGACCACCGCCATCCGGTACGAGCAACCCTCCGGAGGCAAATAAAAGTCGACAATTTCCGG
Organism: Salinivibrio costicola subsp. alcaliphilus; assembly: GCF_001996185.1. Classification (NCBI taxonomy): domain Bacteria; kingdom Pseudomonadati; phylum Pseudomonadota; class Gammaproteobacteria; order Vibrionales; family Vibrionaceae; genus Salinivibrio; species Salinivibrio costicola. Next base: position 37,128 of record NZ_MUFR01000025.1, on the reverse strand, counting down.
GAACTGCTTTTGCAAAATGGGCACAAACACTTCGTTCAGGGCCACACCCAGTACGGCAGGCTCGTCCGGTGGCCGCCCCGTGTAGGTGCTGTGATAAATCGGCTTTTTGCGCATGGTCAGATGCGTCACAGTGAATACATGGTGACGCTCTACTTCGTTGTAATAGCCAGTATGATCGCCATAAGGCCCTTCGTCAGCATATTCGTTCGGATCGATATACCCTTCCATCACAATCTCGGCACTCGCCGGCACATCCAAATCGTTACTGATGCTCTTTGCCACCTCGGTTTTACTGCCGCGCAACAGCCCTGCAAAGGCATATTCAGACAGGGTATCGGGCACGGGGGTGACGGCGCCGAGAATGGTGGCCGGATCCGCGCCATAAGCAACGCTGATAGGAAAAGGTTCACCCGGATGGGTTTGCATCCAGTCATGCAAATCAAGTGCGCCACCGCGGTGTGCGAGCCAACGCATAATCACTTTGTTTTTGCCGATTTTTTGCTGGCGATAAATACCAAGATTCTGGCGCTTTTTATTCGGCCCGCGCGTAATGGTCAGCCCCCACGTCAGCAATGGCGCCACATCGCCCGGCCAGCAGCGCATCACTGGGATTTTATCCAAATCAACGTCATCGCCGCTAAGCACAACTTCTTGGCAACGCGGACGACGGACTGTCTTGGCGGGCATATTTAACACCTGACGAAACACAGGCAGCTTGTCGAGCGCATCGCGAAACCCTTTAGGGGGCTCAGGCTCTTTTAAGTAGGCCAGCAGTTTGCCGACTTCACGTAGCTCAAGCACATCGTGTCGGCCCATACCGAGCGCCACACGCTTAGGGGTGCCAAACAGATTCGCTAATACCGGCATGTCATACCCGATGGGATTTTCAAACAGAAGGGCCGGCCCGCCCGCTCTTAGGGTGCGGTCGCATATCTCAGTGATCTCTTGGTCAGGATCCACTGGCTGCGTAATGCGTTTAAGCTCACCTTGGGCCTCAAGGTAATCAATAAAATCGCGCAGATCGGAAAGTTTCATATCAGGCTCAATGAGTTAATGGACGCCTCTATGATACCAAGTAAACCGGTATCCGGATCGGTAAAGGGTCGACATTAGCGCGACGACAACGCAGATGCAATGTGCTGGCGGCCAAGGGGGCCAAGCTCGTCACCTAATCCACTTAACCACTCATCTTTTCCAGCTTCGACCAATAATTGTGCCACCTGCTGCCCTTGGCGTAATGATAACTGAGACATCAAAAAGTCAGCGACTGGCGCGGGTAATGGAGAAAGATTCGCCAGTTGTCGAATCGCGGGGCCACGCAGCGATGGGTTATCTGCGGCGGCCATCATTTGTTGCAACGCAAACCCATCATTAGCTCGTTGACGCAAAGCATGCAGTGCATTGAGGCTGTATTGATCGGTACCGCGCCGCCAAAGACGATCATACAGTGCCGGCCGGTCCGTCGCTTGTGCAATTGCAGCCAAAATCGCGTTATCTGGTAGCCACATTAAGGTGGGATCAGTGAGGTATTGTTCGACCAAATAGGCTAAGCCATCGCTGTCATACTCATCAATCATCGCGACCAATGCATCACGGCGTTGTCGATAACCCGGCTGAGATGGCTTAATCCAGTCAGCAATCACCAATTGGCGATAACTGAGTAACATGCCTAACTCTTGGGTCAGTTGTTGCTCCCGATAACGGTTTAACTGTTGGCGTGCTGCTGCCGCGTAATGGAAGGCAGGGGTCGTGACCCAATAACCGTCTTGCTGGTGACGTAACAAAAAATGGGGTTGTTGCTGACTCAATTCAGCCAGATAACGTCGCCAATGATCGTTGTTCAGTGGCAAGGGTGAAGAGAGTAAACGGTAGAGTGTCGCTTCACGTGTGAGCGGCGGAAGCTGACGAATATGCGCTTTGAGCGCAGCGACATCGTCTTTCGCGAGCAGAGTAGACATGGTACGCATGGCTTTAGCCGTGTTCGCGTTATCTAGCACCTGTTCAATAAAGGTTTGGGTGACGATCTGACCATCCGCGGCTGGCGCATTAGCCGCCAAGGCCGCCGGGCTCGACAAGCTCATGATCCCAAGCCCTATAGCCAACAGTGTCGTACAGTAACGTCTTGCCATCCGTTGCAATCCTATGCCCAGTGTCACGCGTTCGGCGCCACCTTTCCTTGGTCACGTCTATTGTGCGAGCTGGGCCTTGGGTGAGCAATAAAAAAGCACTGCGAATGCGCAGTGCTTAACACTATTGCGTTAGCCGTTACGAGTTTTGCCGCCGCATGGCATCAAAGAACTCATTATTGGTTTTGGACATCGCCAATTTACCAATCAAGAACTCCATCCCTTCAAACTCGCCCATTGGATGCATGATCTTTCTTAAAATCCACATCTTTTGCAGTTCATCGGGTTTGGTAAGTAGCTCTTCACGGCGGGTGCCTGAGCGGGTGAAGTCAATGGCAGGGAAAACACGTTTTTCCGCAATCTTACGCGAAAGGTGCAGTTCCATGTTACCTGTCCCTTTAAATTCTTCGTAGATCACTTCATCCATCTTCGATCCCGTATCCACCAGCGCGGTAGCAATGATAGTCAGGCTCCCGCCTTCTTCCACATTACGCGCCGCACCAAAGAAACGCTTAGGACGATGGAGAGCATTGGCATCCACACCACCGGTCAATACTTTGCCCGATGATGGCACAACCGTGTTGTAAGCGCGGGCTAAACGCGTGATCGAATCCAACAAGATCACCACGTCTTTTTTATGTTCAACCAGACGTTTTGCCTTCTCAATCACCATTTCGGCAACTTGCACGTGTCGGTTAGCTGGCTCATCAAAGGTCGAGGCAACCACTTCCCCTTTAACCAGACGCTGCATCTCGGTCACTTCTTCCGGACGCTCGTCAATCAAAAGCACCATCAGTTCGCAATCAGGGTGGTTAAACGCAATGCTTTGAGCAATGTTTTGCAACAACATGGTTTTACCCGCTTTCGGCGGTGCCACAATCAAACCACGTTGGCCTTTACCGATAGGCGAAGCCAAGTCGAGGACACGGGCGGTGATGTCTTCGGTAGAGCCGTTACCGCGCTCCATCACCATCCGCTCGCTCGCGTGTAATGGGGTTAAGTTTTCGAAAAGGATTTTACTGCGGGCATTGTCGGGTTTGTCGCTGTTAACTTGGTTAACTTTTAGTAGCGCGAAGTAGCGCTCGCCGTCTTTCGGCGGCCGAATTTTACCCGCGATGGTATCGCCTGTGCGCAGGTTAAAGCGCCGAATTTGGCTGGGCGAGACATAAATATCATCAGGGCCGGCCAAATACGAGCTGTCTGCGCTGCGCAAGAAGCCAAACCCGTCTTGAAGAATTTCCAGCGCGCCATTGCCAAAAATATCTTCACCGCTTTTTGCGTGCTGTTTGAGGATCGAAAAAATAATGTCCTGCTTACGCAAGCGAGCCAGGTTTTCAAGTCCCATGCTTTCGCCAAGCGCAACCAGCGTCGAGACGGGTTGAGTCTTCAGTTCGGTAAGATTCATAGTGGTGAGTGTCTTGTTTGTCAAAGTTGAGGTCTGAAATTAGTTAGCGTGTCGAGACCAGTGGCATGTTCGAGAGATGAACAGAAGTACAAATTCCGTGCAATAAGGTAGCACCTAAATGGGGTATCGTCTAGTTGACAGAAAAACAACCGCCGCTGTGAGGCAGCGACGGTTACTTTAACATTACAGGTTAGCGTCAAGAAACTCTTTCAGTTGAGTTTTTGACACAGCACCAACTTTAGTTGCTGCCACGCTGCCATCTTTAAAGAGTAGCAGTGTTGGGATACCACGGATGCCGAACTTAGGCGGAGTACCTGCGTTCTGGTCAATGTTCAGTTTTCCGATGGTGACTTTACCTGCATACTCCTCGGCGATTTCGTCCAAAATCGGTGCAATCATTTTACATGGACCACACCATTCTGCCCAAAAATCAACCAAAACAGGTCCTGCAGCTTTTAGAACGTCTGCCTCAAAGCTGTCGTCGGTTAGCTGCATAATTTTGTCGCTCATCTTTTACTCCAATACATGTTTTAGTTACTGGCTAAATTGCGACCAGTAAATTATGGGACTATTTGACTGGATTCGCTTCCGTATTGCAAGCCTAAGCTGATATTCTATCCGGATGAAAATGACGCATATCACAGAGCAGAAATTTGCCGAGCTCGGCTTGCACGCCGATGTTCTTAAAGGCTTGGATGCCAAGGGGTTTACTGAATGTACTCCTATCCAGGCATTGGCATTGCCGGTCCTGCTCACCGGCCAAGACATTGCAGGGCAGGCGCAAACAGGGACAGGAAAGACCCTGGCGTTCCTCGCTGCGACGTTTCATCACCTCCTCACGACCGATGTCCCCGCATCGCGTAAACAAAATCAACCGCGTGCCATCATACTAGCTCCTACGCGTGAGTTGGCGATTCAGATCTATAACGATGCTGAACCGCTTTTGGCGAATACCTCAATCACCGCCGGTCTCGCGTATGGTGGTGAAGGTTACGATAAACAGCAACAAACGTTGGAACAAGGGGTTGATATATTAATCGGCACCTGTGGTCGTATCATCGACTTCCACAAAAAGAAAATTATCGACTTGCACAGCATTCAGGCAGTGGTGCTGGATGAAGCCGACCGTATGTTTGATTTGGGCTTTATCAAAGACATTCGCTTTTTGTTTAACCGTATGCCGGCCCCCAACCAGCGCTTAAACATGCTGTTTTCGGCGACCTTGTCCTATCGTGTACAAGAGCTGGCCTTTGAGCACATGACTAACCCTGAACACGTGGTAGTGGAGCCTGAGCAAATCACAGGACATCGGATTAAGGAAGAGCTTTTCCAGCCATCCAACAAAGAAAAAATGCCGCTGCTACAAACCCTCATTGAAGAAGAGTGGCCCGAGCGCGCCATCATCTTTGCCAATACCAAACATCGCTGCGAATCCATTTGGGCCCATTTAGCCGCCGATAATCATCGCGTAGGTCTGCTCACTGGCGACGTCCCTCAGAAAAAGCGGGTTAAAATTTTAGAGCAGTTTACTAACGGCGAACTGGACCTGCTCGTTGCCACCGATGTGGCAGCACGTGGATTACATATTCCTTTGGTTACCCACGTTTTTAACTATGACCTTCCCGATGATGCGCAAGACTATGTCCATCGCATTGGCCGTACAGGACGAGCCGGCGCCAGTGGCAGCTCAATTAGCTTTGCCTGTGAAGAGTACGCGATAAACTTACCGGCGATTGAAGAGTACATTGAGCACAGTATTCCGGTCAGCGAATTTGATCGTAACGCGCTATTGAAGGATCTGCCGCCGCCAAAGAAAATGGCTAAACGCCCGAACACACAGCGTCGTAGTAATAACAAGAGCGGTAGCAATAATAAAGGCAGCAGCAACAACCGCAACCGGCAGCGCCGCCGTCCACAAAAGTCGGCATAACAGAAAAGAAACATAGGTCAGAGCGCATCATGAGTGGTCACGGAAATACAACATCAACACCGACGCTGTACGCCGCGATTGATTTAGGCTCCAACAGCTTTCATATGCTGGTGGTGCGCCAAGTGGCCGGCAGTGTTCAAACCCTTGCCAAAATAAAGCGAAAAGTACGTCTCGCCGCTGGGATGGATAACCAACAACAGCTCAGCGATGAAGCCATGCAACGCGGCTGGGATTGTTTGGCTCTGTTCGCCGAACGCTTGCAAGACTTTAACACGGACAATATTCGCGTGGTCGCGACCGCTGCGCTGCGCCGTGCCAGTAACGCTGATGCCTTTTTAGCCAAGGCAAATACTTTACTGGGTTACCCTATCGAGATTATCTCAGGCGAAGAAGAAGCGCGCACCATCTATCAAGGGGTGGCGCACACCTCAGGTGGTCCGGGTAAACGCTTGGTCGTCGATATTGGCGGGGCCAGCACCGAGCTGATTATCGGTGAGCAGTTTGAACCGACCTTGTTACAAAGCCTTAATATGGGGTGCGTGACTTTTTTAGAAGACTACTTTGCCAATCGCATACTCAACCAAGCCGCTTTTGAGAATGCGATCGCCGGTGCGAAAGCAGAGTTGGCCCCGTTGGTAGCTCAGTATCGCGAACTGGGGTGGGACTGTTGTGTTGGCGCCAGCGGCACGGTACAAGCGCTGCAAGAAATTATGGTGACCCAAGGGATGGATGAAGTGATCACCTTGGAAAAGCTTCACCGACTGCGCGATCAAGCGATTGCCTGCGGGCAAATGGACGCACTGGATATTGAGGGGTTAACGCTCGAGCGCGCCTTGGTTTTTCCAAGTGGTCTGTCCATCTTGATTGCCATTTTTGAGTGTTTAGAGGTTACTCGCATGACCCTCGCCGGCGGGGCGCTACGTGAAGGCTTGGTGTACGAAATGATGACCGCGATGCGTCACAGTGATATTCGTGCGCGCACCATAGCTAGCATCCAATCCCGTTATCAGCTTGATGAGGACCACGGGATCAATGTGGCTGCGACCGCACTTGAATTACTTCATCAGTGTCCCGCGTCATGGATTCCAGAGCCGGAAGCCGGTAGCCTGCTCCATGCGGCAGCCTGCGTGCACGAAATTGGGTTGAGCATTGGCTTTAAACATGATGGCGACCATGCCGCATATTTAATTACTCATCTCGATTTACCTGGCTTTACCCGTGCACAAAAACAACTGGTTGCCACCTTGTTACGCTATTACCGTGAACAACTGGTATGCATTGATGGCCAACATGCCTTGTCCACCACCAGTGCCAACCGTCTCCTCCGACTACTACGCGTAGCTGTGATTTTATGCCATCGTCGCAACAGTCGCGTTCGGCCAATGATCGGACTCAATGCTGACGGCGACGCACTCACTTTAGCGTTAGATACCACACTGCTTGACGCTAGCCCACTGTTACGCGCGGAGCTAGAGCAAGAGGCGCTGCGTCAATCAAGCCTTGGACAGCCACTCGTCGTGCACGCTCAAGACGCTCACGCTCTATCGCATACACACCATTAGCAAAACAAAAGGCCCACACCTTGATGGTGTGAGCCTTTTTATCCTTGGCGCTGTCAATCAGCTCAGCGGGCAATTAAGCCGCTGCAATCCCACTATGACGCAATAACGCCTCAGGGCTTGGCTCGCGACCTCTAAAGCGAACAAACAAGTCTTTCGGTGCTTCACTGCCCCCGCGGCTAAGAATATGGTTTAAGAAGTCTTCACCGGTGTCACGGTTAAAGATCCCATCCTCTTCAAAACGCGAATAGGCATCACTCGAGAGTACTTCAGCCCATTTATAGCTGTAATAACCTGCACTATATCCGCCCGCAAAGATATGCCCAAAAGCATGCGGAAAGCGGTTCCATTCAGGCGTCGGCACCACTGAGACTTGCTCACGCACCGCATTTAGCGTTTCCATGATCCGCGGGCCCACATCCGGATCAAACTCGCTGAATAGACGGAAATCAAACAAACTAAACTCGAGCTGACGCAACATTCCCATGGCTGAGTTAAAGTTTTTCGCCGCGAGCATTTTTTCCAGCATGTCTTCAGGAAGCGCTTCTCCGGTTTGGTAATGCCCCGAAATAAAGCTCAGCGCCTCTTGCTCCCAGCACCAGTTTTCCAAAAACTGACTCGGCAACTCTACCGCATCCCAAGGCACACCATTAATGCCGGAGACATCAGCCACATCGACTTGCGTCAGCATATGATGAATGCCATGACCAAATTCGTGGAACAGGGTGACCACTTCATCATGGGTAAACAACGCCGGGTCGTCACCCACTGGCGGATTAAAGTTACAGGTTAAGTACGCCACCGGTGTTTGCAGTTCACCGTTCGCTTTGCGACGACGCACCCGGCATTCATCCATCCACGCGCCACCACGTTTATGCTCCCGCGCGTATAAGTCCAAATAGAAGCTGCCACGCAGCGTCCCTTGGCTGTCATGAATGTCATAAAAGCGCACACTTTCATGCCACGTGTCGATTCCTTTACGCTCGGTAATCGTCATACCGAACACACGTTTCATCACTTCGAACAAACCATTGAGCACTCGCGCTTCAGGGAAGTAAGGGCGGAGTGCCTCATCGGAGATGGTATAACGCGCTTGCTTGAGTTTCTCGCTGTAATACGGAATATCCCAAGGCTCAAGGGTATCGACGCCAAATTCTTGCTTGGCATACGCCTTCACTTCGGCAAACTCGCGTTCACCTTGAGGGCGGGCTTTGTCGACCAAATCATTCAAAAAGCCCATCACTTGGTCTGGTGTTTCTGCCATCTTGGTCGCCAACGACAGTTCGCTGTAGCTATTAAAGCCCAACAAACGTGCCAGTTCGTATTTTAAGCGCAACGACTCATTCATCAGCTCGGAGTTATCCCACTGCCCCGCTTGCGGGCCGCGGTCAGAAGCACGCGTGGTAAAGGCTTCATACATTTGTTGACGCAGTGCACGATTATCGCAATACATCATCACAGGCAGGTACGAGGGGACATCCAGGGTAAATAAATAGCCTTGCTGCGATTTTGCCTCTGCTTGCGCTTTCGCCGCCTGGCGCGCGGACTCAGGCAAGCCTGCGAGTTCACTCTCGTCAGAAATCAACTTGGTCCACCCCATGGTGGCATCAAGTATATTATTGCTAAATGAAGAGGAAAGCTCAGACAAACGCTTTTGAATGTCACCAAATCGGTGCTGCTGATCCACCGGCAAGGCAATGCCCGAGAGTTCAAAATCTTGCAGCGCATCGGTGATGGCTTTTTGCTGAGCAATCTCTAGGGTCTCGAATTCGGCGCTCTCTTTTATCGCTTTGTATGCTTGATACAAACCTTTGTGCTGCCCGCGCCATGTTGAATACTCAGATAATAACGATAAGCAGCTTTCATAGGCTTCACGCAATGGCTGGCTATTGACCACCGCATTCATATGGCTGACCGGTGACCAGATCCGGCCTAGCCGATCTTCGGCCTCAGTCACCGGTACGCAAACAGTGGTCCAGTTAGCTTGGTCAGTGCCTGCAGCGGCATCGACAGCTTGGCGACAGTCAGCAATAGCGGCTTCCACTGCCGGCTTAACATGCTCAGGCTTAATCGCCGAAAACGGAGGTAAATCCTCAAATTGAAGTAGCGGGTTGGACATAGTGCCTTCCTTTTTGCTGATAAGGTGCTCACGAAGCGAGCCCTAGGAATATATAAACAATACGGTGTATATGCCGTCTCGAGGGGGACTTTTCAATCCTTTGGACTCAAGCAAGTTGTATTGCGAGCGTTACAAAATGATTCTGAGACTGCTGCCTCACTGCCGGTTTGGTATGCTAATACTCAGAAGGTCAGAGTGGGTGGCTTTACAAGCGCCACCAAACAGGACAAGCTGACCTCGACATAAAAGCCAGTGGCACCCTGTGCCTATAAGATGGAGAAAGACATGGCGAAGCATTTCGACTATATCTGTATCGGTGGCGGTAGTGGCGGTATTGCCTCTGCCAACCGTGCCGCGATGCACGGTGCTAAAGTCGCCCTTATTGAAGCAAAACACCTAGGCGGCACCTGCGTCAACGTAGGGTGTGTGCCAAAAAAAGTGATGTGGCATGGCGCCCAAGTCGCAGAAGCGCTTAACCTCTACGCGTCAGACTACGGTTTTGATGTGGATGTGAAAGGCTTTAACTGGTCAACACTGGTTAATAACCGTGAAGCCTATATCGGCCGCATCCATAAGGCCTACGACAATGTTTTAGATAAAAACAACATCGATGTCATCCGTGGGTTTGCGCGCTTTGTCGACAACAACACGGTTGAGGTTGATGGTGAGCATTACACCGCCGATAACTTCTTAATTGCGGTCGGTGGCACGCCCACTGTTCCAACAATTCCGGGCGCTGAACTTGGCATCGATTCTGATGGCTTCTTTGCTCTCCCCGAGCAGCCTAAGCGGGTGGCTGTTGTCGGTGCCGGCTATATCGCGGTGGAGATTGCAGGCGTGTTACATGCGCTCGGCTCTGACACCCACTTGTTTGTGCGTAAAGACCGTCCACTACGGACATTCGATCCTATGGTGACAGATACCTTGGTCGAGGTAATGGAAAAAGAGGGGCCAACCCTTCATACCCAGCATGTTCCGGTTTCCGTTACCAAAGAGAACGATGGCAGCCTGACGCTATCATTTGAAAACGGCACCACCCACAATACAGACACCTTGATTTGGGCAATTGGCCGTCACCCCACCACAGATAAAATCAACCTGGGTGCGACGGATGTTCAAACCACGGCAGATGGCTACATCAAAGTCGACCCATACCAAACCACCAGCGTGCCACATATTCACTGTGTCGGCGATATCATGGATGGCGGCATTGAGCTCACCCCTGTTGCGGTGAAGGCGGGACGTTTATTATCAGGGCGCCTATTTAACGGCCAGACACATGCCAAAATGGACTATGAGTTGGTGCCAACCGTGGTATTTAGCCACCCGCCAATCGGCACCATTGGCTTGAATGAGCCAGAAGCACGCGCCAAGTATGGCGATGACAATATAAAAGTCTACACGTCCAGCTTTGCGGCCATGTACACCGCTGTTACTCAGCACCGTCAACCCTGCAAAATGAAGCTGGTGTGTGCTGGCGATGAAGAAAAAGTGGTGGGCCTGCACGGGATCGGCTTTACGGTCGACGAGATGATTCAAGGCTTTGCGGTGGCGATGAAAATGGGCGCCACTAAGGCAGACTTTGATAGCGTGGTTGCGATTCACCCAACCGGGTCAGAAGAATTTGTTACCATGCGCTAAGCCGCGCGAGATAGGTTCATATCAAAACGCCGTGTCGATACACGGCGTTTTTTATGGGGATTCATTGTTTGTTACAGCAATTAGCCTGTCAACTGCGCACAGAAGCGGGCCAAGCCTTCTTTAAGACTCGCCAGTGCCGCCGTGGCTTGATCGGCGTCTTCTTGCTTGGCCGCTTGCTCTAGTGTCAACGCGTTCTGATACAGCTCTAGTGCGGCCAAATTACTGGCACTGCCTTTCATTTTATGCGCTTCACGGACTAAATCGGCGTAATTAGCCTCCGCTAACTGCCTTTCCATCATCGGAAGCTGTTGCTCGCTTTCTTCAACAAAAATACGGCAGGCTTCGTCAAGAAGCGCCGGACTGTCCATTAACCGACTTAACGCTTCTTCTTTATCCCAAACCGATAGGTCGGCCTTTCCTTGATTGACACTCATGTTGGATCCTTTGTACTGATAGACCTATGCGCCACATGGGCTTTTTGAATACTTTGTAGTCATCTTGTTTCTAGCTGTTACTAAGGTTAACCAGCTGCGTTTACCCTGTTGAGATAGTGGTTAAACTCAGGTCCAATCATGCTCGCTTTTCCCCCAAATCATAACAACAGAAGTGAGTGCAAATCATGATGGATATGTTGCCTTGGCTAATCGTTTCCGGTCTGATTGTTTCAGTCATCACCGGACTATTAACCGTATTGATGGTAAAAGGTCTCGATTAAGTCTGAAAGACTCCATGGTACGCCATGGAGTTTTTGCTTGTCCGCTGTTTATATTGATTTAGGGTTTATCCGACTTAGCCTTCTTTCTGGCCTTTTTATCCGCTTTACCCTTTTTGTCTTTCTTGGCTGCTTTTTGTTTGGCTTTTTTAGCTTTTTTAGCGGCGTGATCAGACGCTTTCTTCGCTTTCTTCGCTTTCTTTTCTTCACCACTCACTAGCGAAATAGGACGACAGACGTAGCCTTTTTCACTCGCGACCCGCGCACATTTACTACAAGCCACGCGTGGCGGTGTGGTGATGATTGCCAAGGAGGATAGGTTAGCTTCAACCTCGCCTCGGCGCCATTTACATAAAGCTTTGGCCACTTACGCCTCCGCGCCTAACGCTGCGTTAATGTACATATCAAAACGGTTTTTCTTGGTGGTGATGGTCGAATGCGGTGGTCTATCCGCTAACGGCGTCGCATAATCCGGCCGCTTAACCACCACGCGACTGCGGGCCAGTTGAAGTGCGGGCAGCAATAAGGCATCTGCATCGCTATCTGCCCCCACTAAAGATTGAAAAACGCGCATCTCTTTTTTCACCAAGGCGGCTTTTTTCTTGTGGGGATACATGGGATCAAGGTAAATCACATCAGGTCGCACCAAACCTGGCATGTTTGCCATGTCAGTCAGTGCTTGCTCACTATTGGCATGCAATAACGTCATCCGTGATTGCATCCATGCACCAATATCGGGGTCCTGATAGGCTCGCTGTAAGCCATCATCAAGCAAGGCGGCAACAACCGGATGCCTTTCTATCATTTGCACGGAGCAGCCTAAAGACGCCAATACGAACGCATCGCGCCCCAGTCCAGCGGTGGCATCGAGTACGCGCGGGGTGATCCCCTTATTGAGCCCAACCGCTTTCGCTATCGCTTGTCCTTTCCCCCCGCCAAATTTACGACGGTGGGCGACCGCACCGCTCACAAAGTCAACAAACACTGCCCCTAATTTAGGTTCATCGCGCTTGCGTAGTTCAAGATGCGTTTGTGTCATTACCAGGGCAAACGATGAATCAGGATCGTGAGTGAGTGACCACTTCGACTTTAGCCTTTCAAATTCTTCGTCTTTTTCAAGAGCGTCACAAATCAAACTGAGTTGCACATCGGATCTCCACAGCTGGGGCTGGTCCGATTATATCAGAGATGGTTTTTTTCCTTCACTGTCTCACGACTGGGACGCCACTTTTTTACCTGATCGCTCAACGGCGCCGGGATACTAAAGTGATAACCTTGGGCATAGTCGATGCCAAGCGCTTTGACTCTGTCCAAGATAGCTGCGTTTTCAACAAATTCAGCCACGGTTTGTTTTCCCATTTGCTTAGCTAAATCATGAATGGCTTTCACCATGGCATAGTCGGTTTCATCAGTCTCAATATCGCGGATAAACTGTCCGTCAATTTTTATAATATCGACCGGTAAACGCTTCAGATAGCCAAACGAAGAAATGCCGGCACCAAAATCGTCTAAGGCGATGGTACAGCCCAGTGCTTTAAGCTGAGAAAACAGATCGATCGCACTGCTCATATTACTGATCGCCGCGGTTTCCGTGATCTCCAGGCAGAGGCACTCGCTGGGCACCTGGGTCTGTTTAATGGCATCAAGGAGAAAAGCAACGAACGTGCTTTGGGTAATCGACCGGCCCGATAGATTAATCGATACCTTGCCCAACTTCGCAATTTGCTCGGGATTCGCATCAAACCAGGCAAGCGTTTTGGTTACCACCACCGTATCCAGTTGATGCGCCATGCTGTAGCGTTCGGCGGCAGGAATAAACATACTAGGAGGTAACCAACCGCCTTTGGTGTCGCGCATTCTGACCAGTGCTTCAATGTAGAGCGTGTCTTGCGCATCTGATTGGATATCCACAATTTGTTGTGCATAGATGTCAAAGCGGTCATGCGCGATCGCCTCATGAATATGGCTGACATAAGCCATTTCTTGCTCTCGGCGTTGCAGCTCTTCATCATCGGGGTGATAAATGTGGAGTCGATTGCGGCCTTCATCTTTAGCGGCATAACACGCTGTGTCTGCTTGGGCATGAACTTGTTGAGGCGAACCCGCGGTACGGTCAAGCAGACGAATCCCCAACGAGCACGCTAAGCGCATCCGGCTGCCATGCCAGAAGAACTCACTGTCAGCAAGCACCGCCAGCAAGGCTCTCCCCCAGATCACTGACTGCTCCGCGGCGTGATGATACGCGATAACGCCAAACTCATCACCACCTAAGCGTGAGAGTACCGCCCCTTCCGGCAAGTGCTGACGGATAATCTGAGCCACTTGTTTTAACGCCTCATCCCCCGCTTCATGGCCCGCGGTATCATTAATTAATTTAAACTGGTCCATATCGATGTAGAACATCGCATGGCACTCACCATCTTCTCGAGCTTGTAATAATGCCGCGGCCAGTTTTTGTTCAAAGTAGCTACGGTTGTAAAGACCGGTCAAATAGTCATGATGCGCTTGATAGGTCAGCTGGTTTTCCATTTCTCGGTGCGCGGTAATATCTTCACCCACGACCATTAGCTGGGTTTGATTATGCATAGCGCGGATGGTTTCTCGAACCCATAAGGTGTGTCCATTGCCGGCTCGATACGGAATCTCACGGCGCCAGACTTGCTCTTGGTTATGCTGATCCCGTTTAATCATTCGATGGGGTGGCGCCTGGTCGCTCACATACAACTCAGTGATTTTATGGCCCAGCAAGCACGATTTTTCATGGCCGAATAAATCTGCGGCGTATTGGTTCAGTGACTGGATGCGCGCCTGGTAGTCCACCGTTAACAAAATAACGGGTTGTTGTTCATAGAGCATACGATATTCAATTTCGCTGCGCTGGAGCTTTTCTTCAGTTTGTTTGCGTTGGGTGACATCTCGCGCTTCAAGTAATACGCGTGGCTGGCCTCGTTCACCGGGAAAGCTTTTCACTGCCACGTCCAAGATCACTTCACGGTGGGCTTCGCTTAAACATAATTCAAACCGCTGAGGCTGAGTGGTTCCAATCTGTTTTAGGTGTTGCTCCAAACTTGCCGGATTACGCCAAATTGGCCACAGCCATAAAGGACGCTCTCCATACGCCTGTCTGTCGGTGATCAGCTGATAAAAGCTGGTGTTGCCTGAAACGACGATGCCATTTTGATCCAACAACGCGATCAGTTGATTACTTTGATCAAACACCCCTTTGAGCATCGCCCGGTGACGCATCAACGATGCCTCACTGCGTCGAAGCTGACGAATATTCGCGGCTAGCATGACAATCACGCTGCCCAGTACCAAAACAGCCAAGGCGACCGCTTGCACAGCCACCGGATGAGTTTGCCATATTGGTTCGGGTTGATTGGTGATCGTCACATCATCAAACGCGCTAATATCTAACTGCCAGCGCTTGAGTGCCGGGTAATCAAACATGGTGATATTGGTCCCATCACGTTCGGCGGGTAGCTGACCACTCAAGGTCTTAAGAAGGAGCTTCCCTTGATGGTAGCCTTGATTTTTACCATCTATCACCACGCCGCCGACCACACCCTGACCGAGCATAAAACTCATGGCACCATAGATGGGCACGGGCGTATTGTGAGTGAGCGTTCGGATACCACTGAGTTTATCGAGAAATTGTCCGTTGCTATCCCTAAAATAGGAAAGATAAAACACCGCCTCACCGTCATGCATGGCTTGAATTCTATCGCGTAGTCCCGAAAAGGTGAGACTAGAAAGGCGCACGACGTCGATGCCAGAATCACCGTTTCTGGCCAGTTGCGCTTGCACGACATTCCAGTATTGACGACTCGAGAAGGTATTATCGAGCAACACATAAACGCGCTCTAAACCAGGGTGCAACCGCTTCATTAACGCCAAGTTGCGCGGTAGATCCACTTCCTCTTTGACGCCGGTTAGCTTAGGGAGCAACGGATAATGCTGGCGACCAAAGTTATTCAGGCCCGCGTAAACAACTGGCGTTTCACCAACATATTCATGCAACTGATGGATTAACCAAAGTGCGGCATTATCCGTGGTTAAGATCGCATCGAATTGATGGTTCCCGAGCTTTTGGATATAGAGTTTTTTGAGTTGCTCTCGATACGCCTCTGACTGATAACGTTTAATTTCTAGATAAGTATGTTGAAACGCAATGTCTTCTCCCGCGGTGGCAGTATCGAGTCCTTCGACCAGAGCTTGGTTCCAAAAGAAGTTGGGATGATAGGAATGCACCACCAGCACGTTTTTTTGTGCGGCGCTGACACTCAATGCTACCCAGAACAGTAAACCGCCTAAAAGGTATTTGATCCCCACATCTACTTCCTGTTGGTTGATTGGTATCGCACTAAACAACGCGATACCCTACATTAGGTGTTAACCGAACGGTCAAGCAATCGTGTTAACGAAAAACAAGACCTCGCTATAACAAAAAGACGAAAACAATGAACGAATTGCCGAAACTGGATGACCTTGATCGTCGAATTCTTTCTACCTTACTGGATGATGCACGCGTTCCTTACGCAGAAATGGCAAAGCGATTTAATGTCAGCCCTGCCACCGTGCACGTTCGTGTCGAAAAGATGAAAGCCGCCGGCATTATCGAAGGCACCGAGATATTGGTAAATACTAAAAAGCTAGGCTATGACGTATGCTGCTTTATTGGTATCAATCTGAAAGCGGCGCGCGATTACCACTCCGCGCTAGAAAAGCTGAACCAACTCGATGAGGTAGTCGAAGCTTACTATACGACAGGGGCCTATAACATCTTCGTGAAGCTGATGTGTCGCTCTATCGAGGAGTTACAGTTTGTATTGATTGATAAACTGCAGGCCATCGATGAGGTCCAATCGACAGAGACACTGATCTCACTACAGAACCCGATCAACCGCAATGTTATCCCTTGAGTTTTGTGCGGTAATTCATGCCCTTACTAAAAAAACGCCCCTGCCAATGGCAAGGGCGTAGAGACACTGTGTGGTCATTTAGCCGACGGTATCTTCCGGCCGCGGTGGTAATGGCGCGCCCGCGTCTTCGGCTAACCACTCGGCAACTTGCTTGGCAAAGTAGGTTAAAATGCCATCCGCACCCGCTCGCTTAAAGCACAGAAGTGATTCCATTACCGTTTCCCGCTCTTTCAGCCAACCGTTATCAAACGCTGCTTTATGCATGGCATACTCACCAGACACTTGGTAGGCAAACGTTGGCACATTGAGCTCACTTTTCACTCGGCGCACCACGTCCAAATACGGCATTCCAGGCTTCACCATCACGGTATCGGCGCCTTCAGCAATGTCCATTGCAACCTCATGGAGGGCTTCGTCACTATTGGCCGGATCCATTTGGTAGTTGGCTTTGTTACCGCCTTTAAGGTTAGCGGCTGAACCAAGTGCATCACGGAAAGGCCCGTAGTAGTTGGAAGCATACTTGGCTGAATATGCCATGATTTGGGTATTAATATAGCCGTTTGCTTCCAACGCTTCGCGAATACGTCCAATTCGCCCGTCCATCATATCCGACGGCGCGACAATATCGACACCAGCTTCGGCATGAGACAGGGCTTGCTTGATCAGTACCTCAGTGGTTGGCTCATTCATCACATAGCCGTCGTCGTCGATAATACCGTCTTGACCATGAATGGTATAAGGGTCAAGCGCCACATCAGTAATCACGCCCATTTGTGGCACATGCTCTTTGAGCAGGCGCACAGCACGAGGCACTAGCCCTTCCGGATTAAAGGCTTCCGATGCACAGAGCGTTTTAGCATCTTTGGGGATCACCGGAAACAGGGCGATCGCGGGCACTCCCAATTTGGCAAGGTAGTCCGCTTCATGTAACAGCAAGTCGATAGACAGTCGTTCAATACCTGGCATTGAAGCCACTGGCTCGCGACGGTTTTTGCCCATCAGGACGAAGACCGGATAAATTAAATCATTGGCAGAGAGTGTATGTTCTGCCACCAAACGGCGGCTAAAATCAGTTTTGCGTGTACGACGCAGGCGTCGTGCAGGAAAGGCGCTTTGAATGGATACGGCCACGGTATCCTCCTTAATGTTGCAGACCTGGGCTTTGGGGCAGCGTACTGCCTCGCTATCGTTATGCACCCCTCACTGTATCGAGAAACAGCGCTGGGTATTTTTTATTGTACAATCAATAATCTGTTCAACAGGCTGTTGGCGAAGTTGCGCCACCGCCTGTGCAATATGCGGTAAATACTTGGGCTCATTACGGCTACGTTTGGGCCGCGGGCGCAGATCGCGCGGCTGCAAATACGGGGCATCCGTTTCAATCATCAAGCGATCATCGGGCAGCCAGCTTACCTGTTGCTGAAGCTGCTGTCCGCGCCGTTCGTCGCAGAGCCAACCGGTGACACCTATGTATAACCCGGCATCCAAGCAATCTCGCAGTGCCTGATCCTCACCGGTAAAACAGTGCAGTACCGCCGCCGGCAACTTGTCTAACCAAGGACGCAATATCGCCAGCCAACGGTCATGAGCCTCCCGACAATGCATAAATACCGGCATTGACTGCTCAGCGGCTAATGCGAGTTGCGCCTCAAAGACCGCTTCTTGTTGCGGGCGCGGCGAAAAGTCACGGTTAAAGTCGAGGCCACATTCCCCTATCGCCACCACCTCGGCGCGCTGCGCCAGTTGCCGAATCATGGTTAAATTGGCTGGATCGACAGATTTGGCATCGTGCGGATGCACCCCGGCAGTGGCATAGGCGTAGCCAGGGTACCGCGCCGCTAAATCCGCCGCTGCTTGGCTTTCTTCAACGTTGGTGCCGGTAAAAATCATCCCAGAGACTCCGGCTTGCTGCGCATGAGCAACAACCTCGTCTCTGTCTTTATCAAATCGTGAGCTGGTGAGATTGACACCAATATCAATCATTCATTGGCCTCTTCAGATGCCGATGCGTCGCGCGGGACATAAAAACGTGACAGCAACACACCCAGCTCGAACAGCAAACACATAGGAATGGCGAGCAAGGTTTGCGAAATCATATCGGGCGGGGTCAACATCATGCCAACGACAAAGGCCGCCACCACGACATACGGACGCTTGCTGGTCAAGCTTTTCGCGGTTGTCGCGCCCGTCCAGACCAGCAGTATAATCGCAATAGGGATTTCAAAAGCAATACCAAATGCTAGAAATAAAGCCAAAATGAAATCGAGATAACTGGCAATATCCGTTGCCACCTGCACCCCTTCTGGCGCAATCGAGGTAAAAAAGCCAAACACCAAGGGCAATACCACCCAGTAGGCAAACGCCACGCCCGCATAAAACAACAACGAGCTCGATACCAAAAGCGGCATCACCAAGCGCTGCTCATGCTTATACAGGCCAGGGGCAACAAAGGCCCAAATTTGGTAAAGCACCACGGGGATGGCAACAAATACCGAGATAACCAGCGTCAGTTTGATGGGGGTGAAAAAGGGCGACGCCACATCGGTGGCAATCATGCTCGCCCCTTCAGGCAGCTTGTCAATCAGTGGCTGAGCGACCAAGCTATAGATGTCGTTGGCAAAATACACTAACCCGACAAAGACCACTAAGATGGCAACGATGGCGCGAAGCAGGCGGTTACGGAGCTCCATCAGATGACTGATGAGTGGCTGAGAATCGTTTACAGAAGACATAGTGGTTTTTTCATCAGAGACATAAGGCGTCGCTCGTTATCACTTATCGGTCGACGAGGTGGACGAGGGACTGGTGGCCGTGTCCGCACTCTCGGTATCATGCGCTGCAGTGGTTGATGTTGGCGAAGACGCATAAGGATGCTGCACATCGGCGGCTCGCTGTCGCAGCGTCTCCACCGATTCTTGCAGTTCAGGGGAGAGATTTTTCATCCCTGCTTGCTCGGCTTTGTGCAAATTATCTTGCAACTCTTTGATCTTAAGCTCTTGCTCGAGCTCGTCACGGACCGAACCTGCCATACGCTTGGCCGCGCCCACCCAACGTGACACATTACGTATCGCAATGGGCAGCCGCTCTGGGCCAAGCACCACAAGGCCAATGACGGCAATCAGTACCAGCTCCCAGAAACCAATATCAAACACGGCTTATACCTGCTCTTTGTCTTTTTGCGTTTTTTCGCTTTTCGACGGTTCAGCACGCTCATTAAGCGACGTTGGCTCGAAGTCAGCATCTTGATCAGCGCGCTTACCCTCGTCATCATGCATCGCTTTTTTGAACCCTTTTACCGCAGAGCCCAAATCACCACCCATATTGCGTAACTTCTTGGTGCCAAACAATAACACCACGATGACTGCAATGATCAGCAGCTGCCAAATACTAATTCCACCCATACCGGTTCCCTTTATTCCGCTTGGTTAATGTTATGTGCGCAGCAGTGTAACTGCTATTTGTTACAGGTTTTATTACAAAGTCGCCAGCCACACAACCAGAAAACGACCGCCCCCGCTGTCGCAACACTCGGTAGTGTATCGATCCGGTTGGCATACAAGATAGTCGCAGTCAGTAGTAAGGTGGCACCAATACCCAGTAGATATGTGGCGCGCGAGTGGCGCTGTTTGGTCTGTAAATAGCTTTGATAGTAGGTGTCTAACCGCTGATTGACTTGCCGCCCCTGGCGGAGGCCATCGTAGATTAGCTCCGGAATTTCTGGCAGCTTTTCGGCCCAAAACGGTGCCTTCTCTTTGACCGCCGCCCATACCGCTTGCGGTCCGACTTGCTGTTTCATCCACGACTCTAAAAACGGCTTTGCTGTGGTCCACAAATCAAGTTGCGGATAAAGCTGACGTCCAAGCCCTTCAATATAGAGCAATGTTTTTTGCAGTAAGACCAGCTGTGGCTGCACTTCCATATTAAAGCGGCGCGCGGTGTTGAAGAGGTTTAATAACACATTACCGAACGAAATTTCACACAGCGGCTTTTCGAAAATCGGCTCGCACACGGTACGAATAGCAAATTCGAAATCGTCGACATTGGTGTCATGCGGCACCCAACCTGAATCGACATGAAGCTCAGCGACCTTGCGATAATCACGGTTAAAGAAGGCAATAAAGTTTTCCGCTAGATAGCGTTTATCATCGCGGTTTAACGTACCAACAATACCGCAATCAAGCCCAATCCACTGCGGGTCGTGCGGGTGTTCATACGACACAAATACGTTGCCTGGGTGCATGTCCGCATGGAAAAAACTATCGCGGAAGACCTGGGTGAAAAAGACTTCAACCCCCCGCTCGGCGAGCAGCTTCATATCTGTACCGTTCGCCTCAAGCGCGTCGATATCTGACACTTGAATACCGTAAATGCGCTCAGACACCATCACGTCTTTGCGGCAATAGTCACTAAACACTTCGGGCACATACAAGGCTTGATCGTTTTCAAAGTTGCGACGCAATTGAATAGTATTCGCCGCTTCGCGCATTAAATCCAGTTCATCAAGCAAGGTTTTTTCATATTCGCGAATCACTTCTACCGGCTTTAAGCGACGTGCATCAGGGAGAAAACGCGCCACCAGCCGTGCCACGCGATACATCAGACGCAAGTCGGCCTGAATAACCGGCAAGATATCGGGACGGATCACCTTAATCACCACTTCACGGCCATTTTCTTTTAATGTCGCGGTGTGGACTTGTGCGATGGATGCAGAGGCTAATGGGTTGGGCTCAAAATCACTGAACCAAGTTTCCAGAGGCCCACCCAGTGACGCTTCAATTTGCGTTTTTGCTTTGTGGCCATCAAAGGGTGCGACTTTATCTTGCAACTGGGCGAGTTCATTGGCGATATGAGCAGGAAAAAGATCGCGGCGGGTCGACATCATTTGCCCGAGCTTTACCCATACCGGCCCCAAACTTTGCATCGCTAAACGCAAGCGCTCACCCACAGGCTTGTCTGGGTGTTGGTTTTTAAGCCAAAACAGCGATTTACGCCCAAGATGGGCGAGTCGAGTCAGCGGTTGCCTGGGTAGTAGGGCATCAACACCGTACAATAACAAAGTACGAATAATAAAATACAGGCGACGAATCTCACTGAGTGTCATGCGGACTCCATCCGTTCTACTAACTGCTTAACCTTGGCTTCCAACCGCGCCGCGTCACTGCGCAATTCATCCACTTGATCACTGTATGCCGCCACTTCTAACGGCCCCGGCGCCAAGCGCCACTCTTCGGTGATCACTTCCCCAGCATAGCGCTGCTGACGCTGAGCCAGTTGTTGTAATTGCTGCCAACGCTGCTGTGCCTGACTGACGAGGGTATGGGCAACCACATCTCCGGTATAAGGCGATAACCATTCGGCGACATCAAACTGAATGCCGCTCAACAATTGAGAAAACTGCTGGGCCACGTCCATATCACCATCAAGTGTCAGCTTATCGGCTTTTATTAACGCAGTAAGATTGGCTTTTTGCTGCAATTGCGGCAACGCAGAAAGCGAGAGGGATAATGCACAATCAAGCTCTCCCTCGTAATGGCTCAGTACATCGATCTGCTGGCCAAAAACAAAGACCCACTGTCGATTATATTCTTGCAGCGTGACGCCAATACTGCGCCCTTTTAGTCGCGCTAAACGGCGCTGGCTATCTGCATCTTTATTAATCACGCCATTTAAGGCGGTCTCGAGTCCTGCACACACGAGTGAGTCAAACGCCATACCGGCTCCTTAGAATTTATACCCACGGTGCAGCGCGACAATGCCACCGGTGAGATTATAATAGCTGGCTTGTTCAAAGCCGGCTTGTTCCATCATGCCTTTCAAGGTTTCTTGATCAGGGTGCATACGAATTGATTCAGCAAGATAACGATAGCTATCAGGGTCATTGACAATGAGCTGCCCCATCTTAGGTAAAATGTGGAACGAATAGGCGTCGTATACTTTCGATAACGGCTTCGCCACCGGTTTAGAAAACTCTAGGACCAGAAGGCGCCCTCCCGGTTTGAGTACACGAAACATCGAGCGCAGCGCCGCATCTTTATCGGTGACATTACGAAGCCCAAACGCGATGGTAATACAGTCAAAGTGATCGTCAGGAAAAGGTAGCTGCTCGGCATTCGCCTGCACATAGCTCACGTTGCCAACAATACCCTTATCGCGCAACTTATCGCGACCCACTTTCAGCATCGAGTTATTGATATCCGCGAGTACCACCTCACCTTGCTCACCGACGATGCGAGAAAACTTGGCGGTCAGATCACCGGTGCCGCCGGCTAAATCCAACACTTTTTGTCCGGGGCGTACACCACTACAGTCAATGGTGAAGCGCTTCCATACCCGATGAATGCCCATCGACATCACATCATTCATCAGATCGTATTTAGCAGCGACCGAATGAAATACATCAGCCACGAGGCTTTCTTTTTCTTGGCGTTTGACTTTCTGGTAGCCAAAATCAATCGTTTCTTGGTCCTGGTGCGAATTTTTCTCTGTCATTGTATTCCCCTAACATATTGGCTCCAGTTTACTTTATCGCCCATCCGGACTCCAAGCGCGCAACCCAGTTTATTCTCATTCTTGCGTGGTGGTGCCTGGGTCCGTCTGCATGACATTGACCGACTCTCCCGGTCCAGGTTCCGTGGCCACACTGGCCAGCGCCGGACTTATATCGCGTTTAACCTCGACACCTAGGGCTTTAAAGCTCTCCGCTTGGCGCAAGATATTGCCGCGCCCTTGGCTAAGTTTGTTCATCGCTCCTTGATAACTGTCACTGGCTTTACCTAGCGCGCTGCCCAGCCCTTCCATATCGCTAACAAAAAGTCGCACCTTGTCATAAAGCTTGCTGGCCTTCTCGGCGATTTGTTTGGCGTTTTGATTTTGATATTCATAGCGCCATAAATTATTGATTGTTCTGAGAGCCACTAACAAGGTGGTCGGGCTCACCAGCATGATGTTGTTGTCCATGGCGTCCCGAATCAGACTGGCATCCGCCTCAACCGCGACCTGAAAAGCCGGCTCAACAGGAATAAACATCAGTACGTAATCCAGTGAGCGTACTCCATGGAGTTGATGATAATCTTTGCGACCCAAACCACGAATATGCTGACGAATTGCCTGGACATGCTCTTTAAGCGCGGCATCTTGTTCGGCCAGTGTCTCAGCGTTGTAATAGCGTTCATACGCGACCAAGGCCATTTTGGCATCAACGACGACATCTTTTTCTTGTGGCAACTTAACCACCACATCCGGCTGATAGCGCTTGCCCTGTTCATTTTCAAAGCTGACTTGGGTTTGGTACTCACGCCCCTCTCGCAAGCCAGACTCTTCTAAAATGCGCGCGAGGACCACTTCGCCCCAATTACCTTGTTGCTTATTATCGCCTTTTAGCGCCTGAGTCAGGTTATGGGCCTCACGGGTCATGTCCGCGTTTAATTGTTGTAGATTTTTGATTTCATGAATCAAGGTATGGCGCTCTTTGGCTTGCTCGCCAAAGCTATCGGTCACCTGCTTCTTAAATCCTTCCAACTGCGATTTAAGCGGTCCAAGCAGGCTTTCTAAGCTCATTTTATTTTGCTCATCGACCGAGTGGACTTTTTGCTCAAATACTTGATTGGCAAGTTGCTCAAACTGGGTGCGTAATCGCTCCTCCGCGTTTTCTAGCAGTGCGTGTTTTTCCTTCGCCGCGTTTAACTGCTGCTCCGCGCTGGCTTTGACTTCTCGCAACTCTGCCAACAGTTCAGACTTTTCCTCACGTACCGTATCGAGTTTATCTGACAGTGCATGATTGTCTTGGCGTAATTGTTCCAATTGGCGCAGTTTCTCGCTCGCCGACGTCAACTTTCCATAATACTGGCGTAACTCTTGCGTCAGACGATCGCGCTCGACATCTAAGCTATCTAACTCGTGCTGTTGCTGATCAAGCTGCTGCTGCAGTTGTTGGTGTTGCATGTCAGCACTGGCTTGTTGCTGCGCATATTGCGTTTCATACCATTGCTGGTATTGCGCAACGACACGTCGGTGTAGGCCATAACCGAGTCCAAGGGCACTGACAGCGCCAAAACAAAACGTGAGAATAGGTAAAGCGGAAAATGACAAGCCATCAAGCATAAAACGTTCTCTATTGTGCGGTCATTAGTGTCAGCAAAGGCTAATGGGATACTGGATAGATGTCCAGTCTATCTCAGTCAGTTTCAATGGCGTAGACTGCCTGGAACGACAGGCATCTTTGCAAGGAGGCAACATGCATAACGAACGGAAGGCACTGATCTTTGCCTTGTCTGCTGTACTGCTATGGTCAACGGTTGCAACCGCATTCAAAATCACCCTGAGCTACATGACACCGATTCAAATGCTGGCAGCGGCCAGCTTGGTGTCAGTGGTGATTTTAACCGTTATTGCCGCCGTGCAAGGAAAGCTTCACGCGCTGTGGCCGACCTTTCGGCGTCAACCCGGTTACTATTGCGTGTTGGGGATGATTAATCCATTCATTTACTACTTGGTGCTTTTTAAAGCTTACGATCTGTTACCCGCTTCATTAGCCCAGCCTTTAAATTACAGCTGGGCGATCACTCTGACATTATTGGCGGCATTGTTTTTAGGCCAAACGATTCGTCGTCAAGATTGGATTGCGGCGGCGTTGGGCTATTTTGGCGTGGTTGTGATCGCTACCAAAGGCCAGCTTTTATCGCTCCAGTTCGATAGCCCGCTTGGCATTGGTTTGGCGTTACTCTCAACGTTATTGTGGGCAGGTTTTTGGGTCCTTAATACTAAAAATCGCGCTGATCCTGTGCTCGGCATTTTGCTCTGTTTTATTCTGTCACTGCCTGTATCTTTGCTATTAGCTGGATTAACAAGTACTTGGGAAGGGATCCCTTGGCAAGGATGGCTGGCAGTCGGTTATGTCGGGCTATTCGAAATGGGAATAACCTTTATGCTGTGGCTGAGCGCGATGAAATATACCCAGAACACCTCTCGGATCAGTAATCTGATTTTTATTTCGCCTTTTATCTCCTTGGTGTTACTGGCCACCATTATTGGCGAGACAATTCATATCAGTACCTTGGTTGGGCTAAGTTTTATTGTAGTGGGGTTACTGATCCAACAGCGTACCCCAAAAAAGCGCAAACAACCTGCCGCGAGCGCGTAATCTGTATTGCTTAAGGGTCGCCAATGTCGCTCACAATGCACGGCGCCCGTTGCACGGCGTCCGTTACACGGCGTCAATCGGCATTAACCCATCTTACGCTGGATCATATACTGGTATAGCTCGTCAGCCGACAAGCCATCTTGCTCCAAACCTTGGGTGATTTCCTCGATACGCTCAGCACGACGATCTTCAATCACGTGATTAAATTGATAAACCAGCTCGCGTAAATATTTGAGCGGCACTTGATGGGCGGCGCTACGGACACGCTCTTCACTTTGGCTGCCTAGCTCTACCAATAATTTACCAAACATGATTTTTTCCGGCGATTCCTCAAGTTGTTCAAGGACGCGCGCCATTTCGATTGTCGATAATGACATAGTGTATAACTGACCTTTGGATATAAAACGAAAAGGAATGAGCGTTAATTCGATTTGCTTAGTAAATATACTCTGAACCACGCACGTTTAGCAAAATAAAAAAACGCTGGCCGAGGCCAGCGCAAAAGGATGATGGGTTGTCGAGACCCCTGCGTTTTGCACGTCTTATTATTGTTTGCCAACTGAGACGTTGTTTTATTGATTATTTAGCTTTTTACCATTTTGGCATGCCATTGCTTACCTTTCGGTGACCATAAAATAATCAGACCCGGCACTAATAACCACATATGCACCGTCATCAAATCACTGGCCGATAAGCCTAGACGCTGGGTTAAGCTCACGAGTAGCCCAGCCCCGCTCATTTGGAATAACCCGAGCAATGCCGCGGCCGTGCCCGCGCGGTCCGAAAACGGCGCTAATGCTGCTCCAGCTGACGCGCCTAACACCCAAGCAAAGCCGAATGAAGAGGTAAAGATCGGCAACATAAAGGCCCAAGGTTCAGCGATGGGGCTAAGCGCCAGCATCAACCCGCCCGATCCCACCAGCATCATAAGGCCAATATTTAATGCCCGGCGGCTACCAAACTTTTGCATATAACGTGGCCCTAACATTGCCGCGGCAATATTTAACGCCGCATTGGCGCCAAACCAAAAGGTGAAACTGTTCATGGAGATACCGTATCTGTCCATCAACAGCACAGGTGCGGAGGTGACATAAGCGAGGATCACCGCCATCGCCAACATGCAAAGGGTTATGTGATAAGTAAATGTTGGTACACGCAGCACCTGCCAATAACGGCGTAAGCTGAATAGGCGGCCCGAGGTATCAGTATGCGATGGTCGGGTTTCGGGCAAAAAGACGATAACCAGCACCAACCCTAATACCGCATAACCGAGCATAAAGGTGAAGTTAGCACGCCAGTCAAACACCTGGGTTAACCAACTACCAAGTAGAGGCGCTAAAGCCGGTACAAAACAAATCGCGCCATTTAAGTAGCTAATCATATGGCCACTGCGTTCGGCACCAAAACGATCGCGGACGGCGGCAAAGGCACACACGGAGGTTGCACACGCGCCAAACCCTTGCAGCAAACGCGCCACCAGCATCATATCCATCGAGGTGGCGAGCCACGCCATCAAAGAGCTAAGGCCATAAAGCGAAATACCAATAATAGCCACAGGCTTACGGCCAAAGCGATCGGCCAACGGCCCCGCAAACAGCTGACCAAGACCTAAGCTAAACATAAACCAGGTCACAGTGTCTTGAGCCAAAGTGGGACTCACATTAAAGTCACCCGCCATATGCGATAGTGCCGGTAGGTAAATATCAATCGCCATGGGGCTAAATAGCACCAGTAACACCATTAAGGCGACCAGTAAGCGATTTGATGTCGGTGAATCAGTGTGCGTCATTGGTTACTCCTCTATACAGGCACGCAGTATAGTGGCTTCAGGATATGAACCATAATGGTTTATAGTAAAAGCAGTTATTCCTAAGGAGAATACCAAAGATGGATTTGGACCAACTGCAACGTACCGACCTCAATTTATTGGTGTGTTTGCATGTACTTTTAGAAGAGTGCAATGTCACGGGCACAGCCAAACGCCTGCATTTAAGTCAATCGGCGGTGAGTAAAAATCTGGCCCGGCTAAGATCGCAATTTAACGATCCGCTTTTTACTCGAGCCGCCCACGGCTTAAAACCCACGGTTCGTGCACAAACCTTGCAACCTAAATTACGCGCTTTGCTCAATGATATCGCGGCGATGACCGAACCTGACCATTTTCAGCCACACTTAAGTGATCGCTGTTTTCGCTTTGCGCTCGTAGAAAGCGCCTACCCATTACTGCTGCCCCAATTTATTGGCGACATGTTAGAGGCCGCCCCATCGATCACCCTCAATACCGCCGCTTGGGATCAAACCACTTTTGATGGTCTCGCCCGTGGCAATATCGACTTTGGTATTACCGGCAAAGATTTAAACCCCGCCGATGCCATGCTGACCATGATGCCGCCCAAGGGTGTGCGCTACCAAGAGCTTTGCCAAGATCACCAGTGTGTCTTGATGCGCGCCGATCACCCCGCACTCAAGGGCCCATGGGATGAAGCGCGTTACCTTGGACTGCGACATGTACAGGTGAAATGTGATGGAAATGATCGCTGGTTGTTGGACTATAAACTGGCAGAGCGTAATATTGAGCGTGACATTGCCATGTACGTGCCTGATTTTAACAGTGCGGCGAGCCTGTGTACCTATACCGACCTGGTGTTTACCTCACCAAGCCAGTTTGCGCATTATATTGCCGCGTCGCTCAATTTGGTGGTACGGCCGTTACCGACGCCAATACCGCCGATGGCGTACACCTTGTTTTGGCATCAAAATCAAGAAAATGACCCGGGGCACCAATGGCTGAAAGATTTAATTATTTCGCGCTGTCAGCAGTTTAGCCCGGCAAAATTGCAGCCTATCGCCCATCGCGCTAGGGTCTAATCCACTGGTTTTTTACGCGTGGCCGAACATGGCAAGTTCACCCCATACAAAGAAGGAAGAATAATGGACGCGACCCTTACCAAGCGTGTTGAGCAGCTAAGACACTGGCTAGCTCAACACGATTATGACGCCCTACTCATCCCCCACGAAGACGAATATCTCGGTGAGTATGTGCCCGAGCACAACGAACGCCTCCACTGGGCAACCGGCTTTACCGGCTCCGCAGGGGCGGCGGTGATCACCCGCGACAAGGCAGCGATTTTTGTTGATGGCCGCTATGTGGTTCAAGTCCGTAAGCAAGTCCCCGCCGGCCTGTTTGACTACTGCCACCTGATTGATGAGCCACCGGTGCAATGGGCCCAGCAACAATTGCCAAAAGGTGCCAAGCTGGCTATCGACGCTCGCATGCATAGCGCTGCTTGGTACAAACGTACCCAACGCGCGTTGGATGGGGCTTTGACACTGGTGAGTGTTGAGCAAAACCCGATTGAAAGCTTGTGGGACGATCGCCCCGCCCCGCTTAATAGCCCTGCCATTTTACTGGGCGAAGAGAAAACCGGCCGCGCCAGCTTGGATAAACGTCAAACCATTGGCCAGCAGCTAGCCGATCAGAGTCTTGATGCCGCGGTACTCACCCAACCGGATGCAGTTTGTTGGCTGCTCAATATCCGTGGTCGCGACATCCCACGTTTGCCGGTGGTGCTGACCCAAGCGATTATCAAGCAATCCGGTGACGTGACCGTATTTATCGACCCCGCGCGTCTGCCCGAAGGCTTTGATGCACACGTGGGCCAAGGCGTAAGCGTCGCGCACCCAGACAGCCTAGTTGATGCCCTGCAAGCACTGAGTGGTCAACGTGTATTGGTCGACCCAAACGGTGCCAATGCGTGGACACTGGACACGCTCCAACAAGCGCAAGTCACCGTGGTGGAAGCGCAAGACCCATGTGCGCTTGAAAAAGCGGCCAAGAACCCGCAAGAAATCGCCGGTATGCAAGCCTGTCACGTGCGCGATGGTGTCGCCGTAACCCGCTTCTTGGCGTGGTTTGACCGTCAAGTCGACGCCGGTGAACGCCCTGATGAAGCTGTGCTCGCAGACACCCTGTATCAATTCCGCCAACAAGACGATCAACTGGTCGACTTAAGCTTTGATACCATTTCCGCCGCCGGTGGCAATGCGGCCATGTGTCACTATAACCACAACAATCAGCCCAAACCGAGCGTGATTGAGAGCAACAACGTCTACTTGGTCGACTCAGGCGGCCAATACTATGACGGCACCACCGACATTACCCGTACCGTGCCGGTGGGCGAATGCAGCGCTGAGATCAAAAAGGCCTTTACGCTGGTGCTTAAAGGGCATATTGCGCTGGCCACCGCGCTGTTCCCGAAAGGCACCTCAGGCAGCCAGCTTGATGCCTTAGCACGCCAGTATTTGTGGCAACACGGCTATGATTTTGACCATGGCACCGGTCACGGTGTCGGGCATTTCTTGGATGTGCACGAAGGGCCACAGCGCATTTCCAAAGCGCCCAATAGCGTCGCGCTATTGCCAGGCATGGTGGTGTCAAACGAGCCGGGCTACTATCGCGCCGACGCGTTTGGGATCCGGATTGAAAACCTCGAGTTGATTGAAGAAAAGCCCACCGAGGGTGACATGACGATGCTCGGGTTTGCCTCACTCACGCGTGCACCGATCGATCGTCGTTTGGTCGACGTGAGCTTGCTCAGCGAGGCGGAAATCCAGTGGTGGAATCGCTATCATCAAACCGTGTGGGATGAAGTCAGCCCGCACCTCGATGATCAAGACCAAGCTTGGTTAAAACAAGCGACCGTGCCGCTAAGCCGTTAAGTCGTGTCTTCACCGAGTGAGAAAAACAAAAAGCGTCCGATTGGACGCTTTTTTTATTCCCCTTTCAGGGCTTTCTCGACCGCTTTGGGCGAAAAGCCGCGCAAGGTGGTATCGCCAATGCAAATCACCGGGACACCCCGCGAGCCTGTTGCCGCCAGCAGCTTCTTGCCTTTGGGCGTGGCCGTATCGACGACACGATAACGCAGCCCTTTTTTATCCAAGTAAGCTTTGGCCGCCTCACAGTGAGGACAGCGCGGGCCCACATATACAGTAATACGTTTCATGCCCGCATTGTCGCTAACCCGCTGCCGTTTGTGAAGCCATTTGCGCCTGACGCGCGATATCGTAGATGTTATCCCAATCTTTCCATACCACCTCAAAACCGAGCGCACGAACGCTGGCGGCTACCTCTGCCGCGCTGCGCTCATCACTGATAGCAAACTGCTCCAATTGTGGCTCCGGGTTCGCGTAGCCGCCCGGTTGGGTTTTTGACGCCGCGGATAAGCTCGTGACCCCAAGCGGTAACACATTGTCGCGAAAGTGCGGTGACTCACGTGTCGATAGCGACAGCTCCACCTGCGGATTCCACAACCGATAGGCACAAATCAGCTGAACCAGCTGCTTATCCGTCATCACCGATTTCGGCTGTAAGGCGCCCGCGCAAGGGCGTAAGCGCGGAAAAGATAGCGAATAGCGGCTTTGCCAGTATTGCTTTTCCAAATAATCCAGATGCTGGGCGGTAAAAAAGCTGTCGGTGCGCCAGTCCTCAAGGCCAATCAAAGCGCCGAGACCGATCTTATCAACCCCTGCTTGTGCCAACCTATCTGGGGTTTGCAGCCGGTAGTGAAAGTCGGTTTTATTCCCCCGCTTGTGGTGTTCCCCGTAGGTTGGAGCGTGGTAGGTTTCTTGGTACACCATCACCGCATCCACACCCTGTGCCACCAAGGCACGATACGCCTCGGTATCCAGCGGCTGCACCTCCATCGCCACATGATGAAAGTATTGCTTCACCACCGGTAAAGCGCGGAGAAAATACTCGAGTCCCACCTTGGTTTCATGCTCACCGGTCACCAAGAGCACACTGTCAAAGCCCATTTTTTTGATCGCTTCACACTCGGCGGCGATCTCAGCTTCATCCAACGTGCGCCGTTTGATTCGGTTTTCCATAGAAAAACCGCAATAGGTACACACGTTGGCGCACAAATTGGAGAGATACAGGGGAATATAGAACCCCATGGTGTAGCCAAACCGCTGCCGCGTCAGGGCCGCAGATTGCTGAGCCATGGCCTCGAGATACCCTTCAGCGGCTGGGCTGATCAGGGCAGCGAAATCGTCCACATTGCGCGAGGACTTGGCCAGCGCCCGCTCGACATCTTGGCGAGTTTTGCTGTAAATCGAAAGGCGATGATGATCCCAATCGAGTGCTGCCCACCGCTCAGAAAAACTCATCACGCCTCCTTAGCGTCAAGAAACGCGGTTAAGGGGCTAGACGCGTGGGCGTGATTGTGTGTGCCCGCAAGTCCAGCGCGATACGCACAGCGTCCTGCTTCAACCGCTTGTTTAAACGCTGCGCCCATGGCAATCGGATCGCCAGCCGTGGCAATGGCGGTGTTCACCAAAACTGCATCAGCACCGCGCTCCATCGCTAACGCCGCATCTGACGGTGCACCAATGCCGGCATCAATGATCACCGGCACGCGAGCTTGCTCAATAATGATGTCGAGAAACGCCATTGAAGCCAGTCCTTGGTTGGAGCCAATCGGTGAGCCAAGGGGCATCACCGCCGCGCACCCCACCTCTTCCAAACGCTTACACAGCACAGGATCGGCATGACAATATGGCAGCACCACAAACCCCTCATCCACAAGCGTTTTCGCCGCTTGAAGGGTTTCAATCGGATCAGGCATCAGATACTTAGGGTCGGGGTGAATTTCCAGCTTTACCCAATGTGTTCCTAATGCTTCTCGAGCAAGACGCGCGGCAAACATCGCTTCTTGCGCATTTTTCGCCCCCGAGGTATTGGGCAGCAGGCGCACACCGAGCTCACGCAGCGGGGTTAAAATATCGTCTTGTGTGGCATGCACATCGACTCGCCTTAGCGCCATGGTGACCAGCTCAGTACCACTGGCCGCCAGTGATTCGGCCATGATCTTGCGACTGGCAAACTTGCCCGTGCCAGTTAACAGCCGAGATGAAAACGTCGTATCCGCAATGGTTAACATAATTATCCTCCGGCAATCGCTTGAAAGACCGCCAAGCTATCGCCAGCGGCAAGTGACGTGGATGACCAAGCATCGCGCGCAATAATGGTCTGATTTAGCGCGACCGCGACTGATTCGGCCGGCACCTTCATCTCCTCAATCAATTGCGTGACGGTCGTGGCATTGACCTCTGTGGGTGCGTCATTAATGATTAACTGCATCACTTACCTCCCGCGTTGGCTGACAAACCGCACAGTGCGGATGAACAGGCAGCGAAAAGTGCTGCCATGTCATGGTTTGTCCATCCAGTCGTGACAAGCGATTGGTACCGACCGCCTGCCCTAATAATAATTTTATCCCTTCAAGCGCTTGCGCAGTGGCCATCATGCCGACCACAGGTCCCATTACCCCAGCTTCAGCGCAGCGTGTGGGTTCAGAGGGCGTCACGTCTGCAAAGGCGCACGCATAACATGCACTATGCGGTTGATAAACCAATAACTGGCCTTGCCAGCCAATCGCGGCCGCGCTCACCAACGGCGTGCCAGTCTCTACACAGACTTGGTTGACCGCATGACGAGTGGCGAGATTATCACTGCAATCAAGCACCACATCCGCCATCGCCACTTCGAGCGCCAGGCGCTCATCCTCGAGATAGGCATTGATGGCCCGGCACTGGCAATGTGGGTTCAGCGCGCCCAAGTTAGCAGCTAGCGCTGCGGCTTTACCGGTGCCGATTTGCGCCTCCCGATAAGCCACCTGACGCGCCAAATTGGATAGCTCAATGTGGTCCGAGTCAGCAATCGCTAACTGTCCCACGCCAGCGCCTGCAAGATAGAGACCCGCGGTGGTTCCAAGCCCACCGGCACCGACCATCAACACGTGCGCCTTTTTAAGTGCCTGCTGCCCGCACTCTCCGACCTCTGGCAGCATAATTTGCCGGCTATAACGCAGGTATTCACTGTCCGATAGCATCACACTCTCCTTGCTGTCTGGATGGATTCAGACAGCGATTAAACGCGTCAATGCGCGCCGCTAAATCGGGCGCTTGCGTCACGGCGCGGACTACCGCAATGGCGTCCACGCCGGTGCGCCAGACTTCGGGAGCTCGGTCGAGATCAATACCGCCAATCGCCACCGTCGGGAAGCGGCCCTCCACAGTCGCCACCTGCTGCGCTAACGCTGAAATACCTTGCGGTGGTTCGGCGAGCTGTTTGGTGGTGGTGGGAAAAATATGGCCGATGGCGAGATAGCTTGGCGTGAGTTCAACCGCTGCAGCGAGCTGTTCTGGACTGCGCGTCGACACACCGAGACGCAGCCCTTGCCGCGCAAGCCGGTCAAGATCCGCCTCACGTAAGTCTTGTTGCCCTAGATGGACGCCATAGGCGCCAGCTTCAAGCGCGAGCTGCCAGTGATCGTTGATAAACACCTGCGCATGGTGCGCGCGACCCAATGCCACCGCGCGCTGTATCCAATCCGCCAATTGTGGATGCGCTGGCTGCTTCACGCGCAGTTGCACAGTTTTCACCCCCAAACAAAGTAAGCGTTCGAGCAAATCCACATCGTCCACCACCGGATATAATGGGCCTACGCCTTCAGACATAGGCGCAAACGGAGTCAAACTCATGATCCCACCTTGTCGCTGTCTTCCACCTCAGTACCGTGTTGTGGCTGAAGATGGGATTTTTGCAGGTAGAGCTCACTGCCCTTTTCTCGGAATTCTTGCGATTTTTGCTGCATGCCTGCTAACGGGTCTTCCAGCATAGCGACATCAATCGCTTGACCCGCGGCGGCATAGCCGTTTTCTTTGGCGTAGTCCCGGACTTCCTGGCTGATTTTCATGGAGCAGAACTTCGGTCCACACATCGAGCAAAAATGTGCGACCTTGCCCGACTCTTGAGGCAGTGTTTCATCGTGATAGGCGCGTGCCGTGAACGGATCAAGGGATAGATTGAACTGGTCTTCCCAGCGGAATTCAAAGCGCGCTTTAGAAATGGCGTTATCACGCACCTGCGCCCCCGGGTGTCCTTTAGCTAAGTCCGCAGCATGCGCGCAAAGCTTGTAGGTGATAAGCCCAATTTTAACATCCTCCTTATTGGGCAGACCCAGATGTTCTTTGGGCGTGACATAACAGAGCATCGCACACCCAAACCAGCCAATCATCGCCGCACCAATGCCGGAGGTAATATGATCGTAACCGGGAGCAATGTCGGTGGTTAGCGGGCCGAGAGTATAGAAAGGCGCTTCATGGCAATGGGTGAGCTGCTCGTCCATGTTCTCTTTGATCATATGCATGGGCACGTGGCCAGGGCCTTCAATCATCACCTGCACATCGTATTCCCATGCCACCTTGGTGAGCTCGCCCAGGGTACGTAGCTCACTGAATTGCGCTTCGTCGTTCGCGTCTGCCACTGAGCCGGGACGCAGCCCATCGCCCAACGACAAAG
This sequence comes from Salinivibrio costicola subsp. alcaliphilus, assembly GCF_001996185.1. Classification (NCBI taxonomy): domain Bacteria; kingdom Pseudomonadati; phylum Pseudomonadota; class Gammaproteobacteria; order Vibrionales; family Vibrionaceae; genus Salinivibrio; species Salinivibrio costicola. Next base: position 2,211 of record NZ_MUFR01000025.1, on the reverse strand, counting down.
ACACGTCGTAAGCGGCACAGATTTCGCAGATTTCGCGAAAATGGGTATACAGGAAACTTTCTTGATGATGCGCCAAGCACCATTTGGCGATAATCGATCCACCGCGCGAGACAATCCCAGTCACGCGATTGGCGGTCATGGGCACATAGTGCAAACGCACCCCAGCGTGAATGGTAAAGTAGTCGACCCCTTGCTCGGCTTGCTCTATCAAGGTATCGCGCATTACTTCCCAGGTCAGGTCTTCGGCAATGCCGTTCACTTTCTCAAGCGCCTGATACATAGGCACAGTGCCAATCGGGACTGGGCTATTACGTAAAATCCACTCGCGGGTTTCGTGAATATTGCGGCCCGTCGATAAATCCATCACCGTATCCGCACCCCAACGAGTCGACCATACCAATTTTTCAGTTTCTTCCTCTATTGAGGAGCTCACCGCTGAGTTACCAATATTGGCATTCACTTTCACCAGGAAGTTACGCCCGATGATCATCGGCTCCGCTTCTGGGTGATTAATGTTAGCCGGAATAATCGCCCGCCCTTCGGCGAGCTCTTGGCGCACAAATTCGGGGGTGATTTGTGATGGCAAATCCGCACCAAAGCTTTCCCCGGGATGCTGGCGGTTCAGCTGCTCTTCACGATACTGCTGACGCCCCATATTTTCGCGAATGGCGATAAATTCCATTTCTGGGGTAATGATGCCTTGGCGTGCGTAATGCAGTTGAGTCACACACTGATTAGGTTTCGCGCGGCGGATAGATGGTAAGGCACTAAAGCGAAGTTCATCCAAGGTTTCATCACTGAGGCGGGTTTGGGCATAGTCAGAGCTCACCGCATCAAGAAACTCCGTATCGGCACGTTCATCGATCCAGGCTTTTCGCACTGGCGCTAAGCCTTGGTAAATATCGATAGTACTCTGTGGGTCGGTATAAGGCCCTGATGTGTCATAAACCCGAATGGACTCATTGTCTTCATACTGAGGCTTTTCTTTGCTGCCGCCCACAAAGGTGGGGGAAAGATGGATCTCGCGCATCCCGACGCGAATGTCAGGTCGCGAGCCCTCGACATAGACTTTTTCCGAGTTGGGGTAGGTTTGCGCAGAAAGGGAATCGATAAAGGATTTGGCCTCAAGGCGGGCCTGTTTACGGGTCGACATAGCATTACTCCGGTGTTCATTATGGGAATTAATGCTTGCCGGAAAACGCTGAATTTGAGATGTGAGCAAACTGGCAGACGAGTTGCGTCTGTGATCTGAAGCATCTCTTGTTCCCTTCGCTGGTCTTAACCAGATCAGGTTCAACGGATCCCACTTTATGTGGTCTCAGCCAATTGGCACTCCGACAAGTTCAATGCCAGTATAAGAAATCACCGCCGCAACAACAAGCGACGTACGCGATGTTTTCTATTACCCGGTAATACGTCCCAACAGCCAAGCCCCCATCGCTGCCGCTCCGAGGCATAAGGCGAGATTCAAACCAACATTTAGCAAGGCTTTCACCGTTTCTCCATGTTGGAACAGCATCAAGGTATCGACAGAGAACGTCGAGAAGGTGGTAAAAGCCCCTAAAAAGCCAATCGCAATCAGTTGACGCCAAGGGACCGGGGCAATTAGCTCTTGGCTCATCGCCGCTAAAAAGACGCCCATTGCTAATGAGCCCAGCACATTAACCATTAGGGTGCCGTACGGGAATCCTCGACCAAACACCGCGACGCTCCACTCTGAAACTAAAAAACGCGAGGACGCCCCTAATGCGCCACCAAGCCCTACCCACAATATGCTTACCACTGGGTGCTCCTTTCGATTGGTAAAAACTCATCATACCGCGACATGTGAACAAGAAACAGGAGGAAGAAAAAGGGAAGAAAGGCGTGGTTACTACCACAGACAGTAGACATAAAAAAAGCACCGACAATGTCGATGCTTTAATATTTGGCAGGGGTAGAGGGATTCGAACCCCCAACACGCGGATTTGGAATCCGCTGCTCTGCCAGTTGGAGCTATACCCCTGTAGATAGTTGCCTATTGTAGCGATCTCGCGACAAATTACCACCATCAATTACTAGTCAAACGTTTAATCGCTTATTTATAAAGCGATCTGTCTGGTCGTCCAATAACAAAAAACCCCAGCTTTTCAGCTAGGGTTTCTAAGTAGTGGCGGAGTGGACGGGACTCGAACCCGCGACCCCCGGCGTGACAGGCCGGTATTCTAACCA
>NZ_MUFR01000240.1:0-210 GCF_001996185.1 Salinivibrio costicola subsp. alcaliphilus | reverse complement strand
ACGTTAAGGAGGCGCTATGCCAGGGGCAGCACGATTAGGCGATACCGCCGGTGGGCATGGTTGTTTTCCGCCCACCGCAGTGACCAGCGCTAGCGCTGGGGTGGTGATTAATGGCAAGCCGGCGGCAAGAGTGGGGGATACCGCCGCCCCACACGGTTGCCCCTGCCCGAAAACCCCACATGGCTTTCATGGTCGCCAGATTGCCGCGGG
>NZ_MUFR01000239.1:0-210 GCF_001996185.1 Salinivibrio costicola subsp. alcaliphilus | reverse complement strand
GTAAGCGGGTATTTCTACCCGCCTGGTGATTGAATGGGCGCTTTGTTATAGGGCAATAAATCGCTGACATCACAGCTCTCTTCTCGCTGAGGTAGCTCTGTCAGTACATGGCGCAGGTAGGCATAGGGCTCCACACCGTTGGCACGACAGGTCAGCATGATACTGAACCAGACGGCGCTGGCATTCGCCCCGCTTTGGGTGTCCGCGAAC
>NZ_MUFR01000238.1:0-211 GCF_001996185.1 Salinivibrio costicola subsp. alcaliphilus | reverse complement strand
CTGAGTGGTTGAAAGCACCGGTCTTGAAAACCGGCAAGGGTTAATAGCCCTTCTAGGGTTCAAATCCCTATCTCTCCGCCACATATAGAAAAGCCGCTGATTATTCAGCGGCTTTTTTGTTTGCCCAGCGAAGCTGGCAAACCCGTCAGGTTGAAAGAAACCTGAATCGCCCCGACTGAGGGGAAGATAATCCGACTCGCAAGGGCGTTGC
>NZ_MUFR01000237.1:0-211 GCF_001996185.1 Salinivibrio costicola subsp. alcaliphilus | reverse complement strand
CCCGATGGGAAAAGCGGTCAGCTATACGCTGAAACAATGGCGTTACCTGGAGAAGTATGTCGAAGACGGCGGCTACCCGATAGACAACAATCAGGTCGAGCGGGAAATCCGCCCGGTGGCGACCGGGCGGAAGGCTTGGTTGTTCGCGGACACCCAAAGCGGGGCGAATGCCAGCGCCGTCTGGTTCAGTATCATGCTGACCTGTCGTGCC
>NZ_MUFR01000236.1:0-213 GCF_001996185.1 Salinivibrio costicola subsp. alcaliphilus | reverse complement strand
CAGCGTTCAATCTGAGCCATGATCAAACTCTTCAATTAAAGTTTTGGTGTTTGCTTTTCCAAAGAAAAGACAAACGGCTCGATAAATACTGTTTTGTTCATCTCTTGCGAGATGAACGAATTGACTGTGCCGAACAACGTAAACGTTGTTTCGTATTGGTCACTCAGTTCATCGAATAAATCTTTTTGTCTATTCTCAACGAGTGCCCACACA
>NZ_MUFR01000235.1:0-214 GCF_001996185.1 Salinivibrio costicola subsp. alcaliphilus | reverse complement strand
GTAAAAACAGCCGCTTTTGCCACTTTTACTGGCACTTTTTTATGATATTTTACGCCCGTTTATCGCTTGGTGTGCCACGGCATTCTGCCAGTTCAGCCCATCCAGCAGCCAGCGTAGTTGCCTGGCCGTGATTTCCATCGCGACCGTATCTTTCGGGTGCATCGGCCATTTGAACGTGCCGCTTTCCAGCCGGCGATAATGGAGCCAGAAGCCG
>NZ_MUFR01000234.1:0-214 GCF_001996185.1 Salinivibrio costicola subsp. alcaliphilus | reverse complement strand
ACGGAGTTTACTGCGCCAATTGTACAACGTTGCCTCGCTGATGTGTTCTTCCGCTGCAATTTCCGAGATAGTTTTATTATTCGGCGGCAACAGTTTCTTTAGGATGGCGGCTTTTCTTTCTTCGGAATATCTCGGCATAGTGTCCTCCATTAGCCCTCCATAGCTGGATTTTAGCGCGATTCAATATCTGGACAACTATCCTGACACCGGGGGG
>NZ_MUFR01000233.1:0-219 GCF_001996185.1 Salinivibrio costicola subsp. alcaliphilus | reverse complement strand
TTAGTGAAAGTGGCGGCATTAATTGCCACTGAAAAACTAACCGTTAAGAACATGACCAGCACCGCCAAAGGGACTGCTGAGAAGCATGGGAAGAACGTAAAACAAAAGGCTGGCTTGAATCGGGAAATCCTGAATACCGCGCCAGCCATGACTCTTAATTTGCTGTCCTATAAAGCGGAAGAAGCTGGTAGCGAATACGTTGAAGTACCAACAAAGCAA
>NZ_MUFR01000232.1:0-219 GCF_001996185.1 Salinivibrio costicola subsp. alcaliphilus | reverse complement strand
AGCTAACCTGTACTAATTGCCCGTGCGGCTTAACCATACAACACCCAAGAGGTTTTGGGTTGGACTCGAAATAAGCCAGTTGATTGTGGCGAGAACGAAACAGCTTTCTAGATGACCAAATTTGCTTGGCGACCATAGCGCTTTGGACCCACCTGATTCCATGCCGAACTCAGTAGTGAAACGAAGCAGCGCCGATGGTAGTGTGGGGTCTCCCCATGT
>NZ_MUFR01000231.1:0-219 GCF_001996185.1 Salinivibrio costicola subsp. alcaliphilus | reverse complement strand
GAACTGCACCAAATTGCCCAGTCACAGTTCTATTACTGGCAGAAAAAGCTCACAACATCATCCACCGAGCCCGAGAGCGTCATTGTTCCCGTGTCAATGTCTTCATCGCCGATGACGTTAGTGGTCGAAACCCCCGGCGGCTACCGGGTCTCCGTCCATGACGCCTCGGCCATCGCGCTGTTACCGCAAGTGATGAAGTACCTGCCATGATCCCGACAC